>CAZXXV010000148.1:4132-8971 GCA_964644725.1 uncultured bacterium | reverse complement strand
CCCCATTGGGGGAGAGGGTGAAGGTAAAGGGGGAAAGGGCGCCGTCAGGCCATTACTTATGCAAAGCTCAATACCCTCCACCTGCTTGCACACAAGGCCTGCCGGGGTTGATCGGCAAACTCAACGCCTTCAAGGCTCCGGCGGTCACCTGCTGCCTACTTCTTCAGCATGCCTCCTTTGTCCATGAGGTCCTTCGTCAGCGCCTCCTTCTGCTCCAGCCACTTCACATACTCGTCCCCGCTCAAAAAGGCGGGCTTGAGAGCGTAGTCCTTCAAATACTTCTGGTACTCATCGCTCTCGTAAAGCTTCTTGAACAGCTCCACGTAGCCGGCCTGCACTTCTTTTGAAATCTTGGGTGGAGCGAAGATTCCGCGAAGCATGAGGTAGCTGATGTCAACCCCCGTGGCCTCCTTCAGGGTGGGAATCTTGTCCCACTCGGGCAAGGGGATCCGCTCGTGGTCAATGGTCGCCAGCGGGCGGAGCTTGCCCGCCCGCCAGTGGCTGACCGCCTCGGAGGGATTGTTCACCGTGGAATCTGTATGCTTTCCAACAAGGTTCACGGCCACATCCCCGCCACCTTTGAAGGGCACGTAGGCCCACTTCAGTCCGAAGGCCTGCTCAAGCTGCACGGTGATGATCTGGTCCTCCTGCTTCGTGCCGGTGCCGCCCATCTTGAACTTCCCCGGCTCTTTCTTCACGGCGTCGAAGTACTCCTTCGCCGTCTTGTACGGGCTGTCCGCGTTCACCCAGAGGACGAACCAGTCCAGGGCCAGGCGCGCGATGGGGGTCAGCTCCCTCCAGTTGAACGGAACACCGGTTGCGAGGGGAGTCGTGAAGAGGTTGTCCAGGGTGATGATGATAGTGTTTTCATCGCCGGCCTTTCCCTTCACATGCAAGAAGCCCTCAGCCCCTGCTCCCCCCGATCGGTTGACCGGGATGAATGGCTGATCGGTGATCTTATTCTTCTGGAAGAGGGGGCCAACGAACCGGGCCATGATATCGGCCCCACCTCCGGTGCCCGCCGGAATGTTGAACTCCACCGGTTTCGTTGGCTGCCAGGCGGCAGCGGCAGCCATGCCACTCCACAGGCTCGTCACACCCACACCCAGGGCGATCACGAGCATCCACTGCCACACCTTCGGTCTCTGCTGCTTCCTCATGACAATTCCTCCTCTCCCCCGCTCCCATTCGGGGCGGCGTCCCGGCTCACATGGAGGAATGAACCGGGACGCCCCCAGTTAATCGTCTGGGTGGTCAGGCCTGCGCCCGGGGCGGTGGAATCGGGATCTCCACCGGGATCCCTGGCGCCTTCAGCTTGGCGTCCACGAAGGCCTGCATCTTGGCGATGTGAGCCTCCTGGAGGTGCGCGAAGCGGCCCTGCAGCTTCATGTACTCGCGCACCGGCTTGTACTCCTTCGGCTTGTGCTGGTACTTGTACTCGCCGTTCTCCCACTCGTACAGGACCCACATGCCGGTCTGGATGGCCAACTTCGCAATCTCGATCGTCTTGGACTCGTTGAACTTCCACCCCTTGGGGCAAGGGGCATGGATGTGGAGGAAGACCGGCCCCTGTACGTTCAGGCCCTTCCGGACCTTGTTCATGAGGTCCACCGGGTAGGCCACGGAGGCCGTGGCCACGTACTTCACGGCCGGGTGGCCGCCGATGACGAGCTGCGGCGGATCCTTGGGGAACAGCTTCTTCCCCTCGGGGATTGCAGGTCCCGGAGGCGTGAAGGTGGTGTTGCTCCCGTACGGCGTGGTTGGAGAGGTCTGGATCCCCGTATTGGCGTAGGCCTCGTTGTCATAGCAGATGAACAGGGCATCGTGCCCCCGGTACATCATGGCCGACATGGCCTGGAGGCCGATGTCCACCGAGCCACCATCCCCCGCCATCACGATGATGTTGGGGAACTCCCCTTCCCACTTCCCCTTGCGGATCAGGACCTGGTAGGCGGCCTCGACGCCCGAGGCCACCGCCCCAGCGTTGGTGATCTGGGTGTGCATCCAGGGCACCGCATACGGGGTGCAGAGGTAGCTGGCGTTGGCCACGTACATGCAGCCCGTGGGCCCGAGAAAGATGGTGTTGGGGCCGGCCGCTTTGGCCACCAGCTTGTACTGGAGGGCCGGGCCGCATCCCGCGCAGGTCCGGTGCCCCGGCACGTAGTACTCTTCCTTGGGAATGTTCCGGATCTTCTTGATCAACGGAAGATTTTGAGTTTTCACAGCAACCGCCATCGCTGGCTCCTTTCGTTCGCTCATCGCCAATCGTGAATCACCGATCGGACCGGCTCGATTCACGTTTCACGCCTCACGTTTCACGCCCGCCTACGCCTCAGCTTCAAAGCCGACCCAGTGCACAGTTTTCTTCGTCTTCCCCTCCTTGATCATCTGAGCCAGGACCTCGGCCATGTAGTAGAACTCCTTGAGCGGCACCATCTCGCCGCCCAGGCCGGCCATGAAGGAGGTCGTCAGGGGCCGCTGCGGGAGGTCATACAGGGACGCGCGGACCTCGTGCAAGAGGTTCCCGCCCCGCATGGCGCCGCCGTACGAGGTACTGGTCTCCACCACCCCCACGGCCTTGAACTTGGACAGGGCCTGGGACACCTCTTGGGTCGGCCACGGCCGCGTGAAGCGCAGTTTCACCAGGCCGACCTTCACGCCCTTGCTCCGCAGGTGCTTGATCGCGTGCCGGGCCGTCATCGTGTGCGCCCCCTGGATGAAGAAGGCCATGTCGGCGTCCTCGGTCATGTACTCTTCCACGAAGGGAGAGTAGTTCCGCCCGAGGATCCGGTTGAAGTCGTCGATGGCCTCCCTGATCACCTTGGGGGCATCCAGCATGGCCTGCGCCCGCTGCAGGTCCATGATCGTCCCCTGGTCGGGGCGGATCTGCGGCCCGTGCGAGACGGGGTGCTTTGGATCCAGCGGGTGGGGCAGCTTGTAGGGCGGCAGGAACTCGTCCACCTGGCTCTGCTCCGGGAGCACCACCTTCCCCGGGATGTGGGAGACGAAGTACCCGTCCTGGCAGACGAACTGGGGCAGAAGCACCCGGTGATCCTCACCGATGCGGTAGTTGATCAGGCTGTTGTCGAAGGCCTCCTGCGGGTTCTCGGCCCACCCCATGAGCCAGCCCTGATCGCGACAGGACATGGCGTCGGTGTGCTCCGACCCGAAGTCACCGGGCGGGTCCAGCGCGCGGTCGGCGATCATCATCTGGACCGGCAGCCGGCCGCCGGCGATCGGGGAGTAGGTCTCGAAGGCGTAGGTCACGCCCACACCGGAGCTCCCCGTAAGAACCCGGGCCCCCGCCGCCGAGGCGCCGGCGACCACCGAGAGCTGCGCATGCTCGCCCTCGCCGTAAACGAACTCGGCGTCCAGCTCCCCGTTGGCCACCATCTTGGCCAACTCCATCATCAGGGCCGTGTAGGGCCGAATAGGATAGGAGCAGACGACCTCCACCTTGGCGTACTTTGCCGCTTGGGCCGAGGCGGCGCATCCGCTCAACACCATCTCCTTTGCCATGGGTTTTCCTCCTTAGTGCTTGATTTCATAAATCCGTATCAGGTTTCCCCTGATACGGATTGCCCTTTGCCAAGGCCGTTTCGTGTAGGGTTGGCTGGCGCCAAACCTACACGAAGTTATGAAATCAAGCACTTAAAACGGTTTCTCCAGTCGGACCACGCCGTCCTCGAAATCCAGCTCGTAGACCTTGCTCAGGGCCTCAGTGGTGCACTCGTTTACGCAAATCAGGCAGCCCTTGCAGTACTTCGCGTTCCAGACCACCTCGTCCTCGGCCTCGTTCAGTTGCCAGCAGGCATCCGGGCAGTAGATGATGCAGTTCATGCACAGGTTGCACTTCTCTTGGTCGATCACCGGCCGGTATTCCCGCCAGTTGCCCGTGATCATCATGGTCTGCTCGGTCACCGGTGCCGGCGTGATGCATCCGAGGGGCACCTCTTTTCCCTTGGGGATATTGAACATGGCCTATCCTCCCTTGAATTGGTCCCGGCTCTAGTTAAGGGTCTTCACCACGGCCTGCTCGTGCCCCTTGTACAGGGCCTCCTTGTTCTTCACGACCGCCGCCAGATTCTCCAGCTTCACGAGATTCGTCCCCCGGACCAGGGCGCCCAGGATGGGGGCCGCGAGCCCAGCACCGATCCCCACCGCGTCCACACCGCCCTCGCTGCCGGAGAAATCCACCGTGGCCTCACCGCAGATCCCCTTGGCATCCACGCAGACGATCGCCTTGAGCAGGTCCTTGTTGGGGATGAACTTGAGGATGTCCTCCGGCTTGCGGTCGGTGTTGACCACCAGGACGCCGCCCTTATCCATCCCGCGGAGGACGTTCATCCCCTTCACGAGGGTGGCGTCCGCCACGATCACGACCTCGGGCTTCTCGTTCTCGTACTCGTAGCGCTCCTCGATCTCCTCGTCGCTGATACGGGCGTACTTCCGGAGGGGGACGTTCACCCGGTCGGGAAGGTCCACGTAGTTGTCGAAGGCCTGGGTAAACTTGCCTTCCCTCTTCGCCGCGTTGGCCAGGCCATTGGCGATGTCTCGCCCCTCCTTGTCCTGCACTACTCCTCGGGCCCATACCGTGATCTGCTTCACCTTACTAGCCATGAGTCCCTCCTTTACTGCGCGGTTGTCCTCGATCCACCTCTGAACTCGCGCGCCTCGACGAGCCTCCCTTCACCTCCTTCCGTTCCGCCGGGCCGGCTGCGCGGCCTACTTCATGGTTTTCACCTGCGCCTCGGCTTCCCGCAGGTGTCGCAAGGCGACGCGGAAGGACCCGGATGGCCTCCCGCGGAATTCCTCCAGCGCCAGGATCGCCGCCTTCTT
>CAZXXV010000148.1:0-4032 GCA_964644725.1 uncultured bacterium | reverse complement strand
AGGACCCGGATGGCCTCCCGCGGAATTCCTCCAGCGCCAGGATCGCCGCCTTCTTACAGATGAGCTCCAGATCCGCGCCCGTCCAGCCCCCGGTGGCCTCGGCGATGTCGCCGAGGTCCACATCTTCCTCCAGGGGCAGCCCCTCGGTGTGCATCTCGAGGATCTCACGTCGCTCGTCCCGATTCGGGAGGGGCAATTCGAGCACGTAATCGAACCGGCCTGCCCGCAAGAGGGCCGGTTCCATCAGGTCCGGCCGGTTGGTTGCCGCCAGGACTACCACACCCAATGAGCCATGCAGATCATCCAGCTCCCGGAAGAGCTGGCTCACCAGGCGGGGGAACACACTCCCCGCCTCCTGGACGGACCGGGCGGGGACCAGCGATTCGATCTCGTCGAAGAACAGGATGCAGGGGGACGCCTGCTTGGCCCGCTTGAACACCTCGCGGAGACCCTTCTCCGACTCTCCCACCCACTTGGACAGGAGGCGCGGCTGATCCACCGTGATCAGGGTGAGCCCCAGCTCGCCCGCCAGGGCGCGCGCCAGCAGGGTCTTCCCGGTCCCCGAGGTGCCGGTGAGGAGGATGCCCTTGGGCGGGTTGAAGCGCGTGTGGCCGAGGAGGGCCCCGCCTCCGCGCACGAGCTGGATGATGGAGGAGAGGGTCCGCTTGATCTCGGTGAGGCCCCCGACGTCCTTGAAGGTGGTCCGCGGGCGCTCTGCCATAAACTCCCGCGTGGCCGTAGGCTCTACGACCTTGAAGGCCGCCATGAAATCGTCGCGGGTGACCTGGACCGCGAGGGCATCCAGTTGCGGCTTCAGGTCCACCTCGAAGCGGACCTGCGGGATCAGGCGGCGCAGGGCCACCATCCCCGCCTCCTTGCAAAGGACCGCCAGGTCCGCCCCCACGTACCCGTGGGTCATCTCGGCGAGTTGGTCCAGGTCCACATCCGGGCCCAGCGGCATCCGGCGCGAATGGATGCCCAGGATGGCCCGCCGCCCCGCCGGATCCGGGATGCCGATGGTGATCTCCCGGTCGAAGCGCCCCGGCCGCCGCAGAGCCACATCCACCAGGTCGGGCATGTTGGTGGCCCCGATGACCACCACCTCCCCGCGCTCCACCAGGCCGTCCATCAGCGCCAGGAGTTGCGCCACCACCCGTTTCTCCACGTCCCCGATCACCATGGCCCGCTTGGGCGCCAGGGCGTCAATCTCGTCCAGGAAGATGATGCTGGGGGCGTTCCGCCGCGCCTCCTCGAAGACCTGGCGCAGCTTGGCCTCGCTTTCCCCGTAGAACTTGTGGATGATCTCGGGCCCGTTCACGTGGATGAAGTGGGCCCGGACCTCGTGGGAGACAGCACGGGCGATCAGCGTCTTGCCTGTCCCGGGCGGCCCGGTGAGCAGGACCCCCCTGGGCGGATCGATCCCCAGAAGGCCGAAGATCTGGGGGAACTTCAACGGCAGCTCGACCATCTCCCGGACCAGGGCCACTTCCCGGTCCAGGCCGCCGATGTCCTCGTAGGAGACGCGGTAGGCCTTCTCCGCGGAGACCTCGGGCGCCTTGAAGGCGATGGCGGTGTCCGTGGAGATGAGGAGCGCGCCGCGCGGCACCGCCCCCTCCACCGTGAAGGAGCGCGGGCGTGCTCCCAGGAAGGTGACCTGGAGGTGGTCCCCGAGGACGACGGGAACGCCGAGGAGGAGCTGGCGGAGGTGGGGGATCTCTTCATCGGTGGGAACGGGCTGCCCGGCCTGGACCGGAGCCAGGAGGAGGGATTCCGCCGTTCTGAACGGGACCTTCCGGACGGTGACGTATTCGTCCACGCCGGCCTGGGCATTGTCCCGCGTGGTCCCATCCATCAGGATGAGGAACTGCCCGCAATGACTGGGAGGGGCCTGGGCTGCCCGGGCCACCGTGGACCGCCGCCCCGTGATCATCAGGACATCCCCGGGCGCGGCGTGGAGTCGCTTCAGATCATCCGCGTCGAGGCGAGCAAACCCCTTGCTCACGTCGTCGAGAAAGGCCTCCGCCACCTTAAATTGCAGCCCTTCTTTTCCCGCCTCACTCACGAGGAGACCTCTGAGTCGTGCGTTGGAGCGGTGGTCGCAGACTCCTCGGCCGGTTGCAGCTCCGAGGAGAACGCCAGCCGTTCGATGGCGCTGATGTGTTCACGCATCCGGCGCTCGGCCACGAGCGGATTCCTCGCTTCGATGGCGTTGAGGATGGCTTGGTGCTGCTTCAGGGAGCGGCCAGGACGCGCGGCGATTTTCCCGGATGTGTCTCGAGTCTCCCGCAGGAGTTCCATGAGGCTGTCCGCGACCCGGAGGAGGATCTCATTCCCGGTCGCCTCGGCAACCAGGTAATGGAAGGCGGTATCTTCCTTCATGTAGGATTCGCCTCGCTGAACTTTTCCTTCGTGGGCTTCCAGGATGGCCCGCATCTCCCTGATCTGTTCCGGGGTGGCTCGACGCGCAGCCAGGGCCGCCAGCCCCGGCTCCAGCACCCGGCGGACCTCGAACAAATTCCGCTGCGTGTTCCACGCCTGGAAAAGGCTGGCGGTGATTGGGTCGCGCCGCTGGCTTCCGGCGAGGGCGGCCGCAAAGGTCCCCTTGCCGGCGCGAACCTCGACGATCCCCAGGGACTCCATGGCCCGGATGGCCTCTCGCACCGTCGAGCGGCCGGCGGAAACGGCTTGGGCGAGTTCTCGTTCGGACGGAAGGCGGTCGCCTGGCTTGAGGCGACCGGAGGTGAGAAGATCTCGAACCTGATCGATGATCTCTCCCGAGACTCGGGTTCTGCGGACGGCCCGGAATGTCTTCCCGCTCACCGATTGCACGAAACCCTCCCGAGGTCGTGCGAGGTTTTCGGGAGTGGTGCGCGTCGTCAGGAGACTGCAGGGCGATCGGACCTCAATTCGCTGTGAAGGCCCGATGGTCCGGTGGTCTGACCAATTCATAGTTTCCCACCAACGCCTACCGCCGTCAACTGCTTTTTAAGACTTTCGCCAGGTACTGACAAACCTTACAAGACCTACAGACTCCTGATAAACTGCCTCAGGCAGCCATGACGTTCTCCCGCAGAAGGCCCCCATCGAGTCTGGCTCAAGGCGCCAGTCGCGGCGTCAGCGGAAAACCGCGCGACGCGCCCCGTCGCCGCGCCCTGTCCTGGCGGCGGGAGGCCTCGCACGCACTTCACGTCTCGTGAAGTCTCATCTTCCGCCCTTCGTCTCATGCAGCCGCGGTCAAGAGAGCCAAGCCCCCGATGGATGTACGCCCGCTGCGCGTGCGAATCGGAACGCGGCAGCGGGTTGAGGCGCGAGTGTGCGAGGAACCTTCTTCGGACCAACGAGGGCGGGGAACGTCTTTGGGAATATCGTGGCTCTGCTCTACCGCTCCGTCATCCCGGCGACCAGCGGCGTCAGACACAGGAAGCCCAGAAGCGCCGCGACCAGATTGCAGGCGAAGGTCACCCAGAACACCGGAATCCACGAACCGGTCATCTCTTGGAACCTGGCGGCGCCCCAGCCCGAAAAGATTGACGCCACTCCCTTGGAGGTATAGACGATGCCGTTGTTGGTGGCTGCGTATTCGGACCCGAACACATCGCCGACGGCGGCTGAGAAAAGGACGAACGTGGCGCCCCACGCGAAGACTGTCAATCCCGAGAGGAGCATGAACCAGATCGGATGATGCACCAGTTCCACCAGGGCGAGGATCGCAAGGGCCCCCACGCCGAAGGCCAGTCCCATCAGGTTATACCAGCCGATGTGGTCAGAAAGCCAGCCCCAGAACGGGCGCGTGGTTCCAGTTGAGATCAGGTTGAGCATGAGGGCGAGGGCGAGGGCATTGACCCTGAGGATCACGACACCCTTGTCCAGGCCGTAGGCGGTCATCTTGAGGGAAGGCATGGTCTTTCGGGTTACGAGGATATTATGAGTTCCGGTAGTAGCTTTGAAGATAAGTAATTGTGCGATTGAATACGATTTGCTACTGCGGGCGCCGCCGCGGTCGCAATCATCGCCGCACCGACGGCCGCGGCC
>CAZXXV010000147.1:0-8974 GCA_964644725.1 uncultured bacterium | reverse complement strand
GTCAAGGTCCCGCCGGAGGGGGTGGCCATCGATGTCCGCGTCGCGCGGCACGTCACCTCCATCGTGGAGGTCGCCAACGCCCTGAGCGAGCTGAATCCGGAGCGAGGGGTGAAGATCGAGGGGGCGCCCTCGTATCAGGATATGGTGACGAAAGGCATCGGGACGTTTTTCAAGGAGCCGAAATAGCTGATGGCAATCACGTCGGGAGAAGGGCCTTAGAGACGCCCGGGCAGAGAACCCGGGCGGCTACGTTTGAGAAGAGGCAGACGTTGACCCATAGGGCAATTTGTCGGGGAGAATCTGGACTCTTCCTCCCAAAGCCAGAAACCGACCATGTCCTTCCCAGCGGAAGATCCCCTCCAACTAACCGCGTCTCTCACGCGCCCTGGCAGGATAGAATCTTGGAGCGGCCAACCCGTAGCCGGAGAACTATATCCTGCTATGAAGAAGATGCGGGCCGCGCGGGAGGAAGATGCAGCAGAAAGGAGGAGAGCTGCGGCTGTCGAACGGTGGCGACTCGGTCGGGGCCTGACGCGGGGTCCGTTCCGCGAGCTGGCGCGCATGGAACGGGAGATGGAGGACCTGTTCGGAGGCGCGCGCGGGGTCGCCCCGGCCGTGGACATGCTGGAAGGGAAGGGCGAGGTGATCCTGCGGGCGGACCTCCCCGGTCTCGAGCAGAAGGACATCGACGTCACCGTGGAGGAACGGGTGCTCACCATTCGCGGTGAGCGGAAGGGGGAGGAGGTGAAGGACGAGGACTACTACTGCTGCGAACGATGGGCCGGCAGGTTCGAGCGAAGCCTCACCCTGCCCGCCGGCGTCGATCCGGAAAAGATCAAGGCGACCCTCAAGAACGGCATCCTGGAGGTCCGCCTGCCCAAGGTCGAGAAGGCCAAGGGCAAGAAGATCGAGATCAAAGTCGAGTAGCGCTCAGGTGCCACCCGGCGGGGGCCAGTCCTGGTCCCGGTTGCGTTTCACTTCACGAGCAGCAGGGGAAAGCGAACCGTGAGTTTGCAGCGTCTGACTTCATCCGCGAAGTGAGAGAACGATGAAGGGCAACGCCAAGGTCATCGAAAGGCTGAACGAGCTGCTGATCGAGGAGCTCACCGCCATCAACCAGTACATGGTACACTCCGAGATGTGCGCCAATTGGGGGTACGAGCGGCTCCACAAGGCGGTGGAGAAGCGGGCAATCGACGAGATGAAGCACGCGGAGAAGCTGATCGGCCGCATCCTATTCCTGGAGGGATCGCCGACGGTGAGCGAGCTGAACAAGATCACCATCGGCGCGGACGTGGAGGCCCAGCTGAAGAACGACCTGGGCAGTGAGGACATGGCGGTCCGCGCCTACAATGAGGGCATCCGGCTCGCCGTGGAGATGGGAGACAACGGGGGCAAGCAGCTCCTCGAGTCCATCCTCAAGGATGAGGAGGCCCATATCGACTGGCTGGAGGCCCAGCTCGACCAGATCAAGCAGATTGGCATCCAGCACTACCTCGTGGAGCACATCGACTAGCTTCAGTGATAGCTCGGCTAGGCATCGAAGAGGCTCCCGCATGGGCGCTGTTGGCTGAGCCATCGGGGTGCATCCGGGCATGCATCTCAGAAGGGAGGAAGTCCCAGGGAAGGGACCGTGGAAGCAAAGGGTGTGCCGACGATGCCGCGCCTGGGGTCCCCGGCCCCACCCTTCGAGGGCGAGACCACGCACGGGACCATTCGTCTCGAAGATTTCAAGGGAAGCTGACTGGTCCTGTTCTCGCATCCAGCCGACTTCACCCCGGTGTGCACCACCGAGTTCCTGGCCTTTGCCCACATTGCCCCCGAACTGAAGAAGCGCAACGTCGAGCTGCTGGGCCTGAGCATCGACAGCACCTATTCCCACATCGCCTGGGTTGGCAACATCGAAGAGAAGTTCGGCGTGAAAATCCCCTTCCCCATCGTCGCGGATCTCAACAAGGAGGTACCGACGCAGTACGGGATGATCATGCCCGGGGAGAGCAAGACGGAGACCAGCCGCTGCGTCTTCGTGATTGACCCGAATGGGATCCTGCGGGCGATGACCTACTATCCCCTCACCACCGGCCGCAACATGGACGAAATCCGGCGCCTGATTGACGCCCTGCAGACCACCGACAAGCACGGCGTGGCCACGCCGGCCAACTGGCGGCCGGGCGACAGGGTCATCGTCTGACCCCCCAAGACCACCGAGGGGGCGGAGGAGCGGACGCAGGCGGGCTACGAGTGCACGGACTGGTACTTCTGCAAGAAGGTGCTGTGACCGGAGGTTCCCATGGGCTGCATCAATCCGAACGGGACGCTGGTCCCATCGGTCGGGAAGCTGTTAGGGGCTCTGCAGGGCCTGATCACGCTGGAGGAGGCCGCACGGCTGACCGATCTGCCCCTGTACCGGGTGCGCAGCAGCATGCGCGAGTTCGTGCAGGCCGGGCTGGTTGAGGAGAAGGACGGGAGGTACATCCTCACCGCTGCTGGCACGGCGCGCATCGCTGCGCAGCAGTAACCCAGATAGCGGCATGCGCGGGACGAGGCGAGGACGGATCCCCACATCAGGATCGCGGATGCCGGCTGCGTCCTCGCCAACCCGCATGATCCGGAGGTCGTGCTGCTCGGCGGTTACCAGGGCAGGCATCACCAACCGGAGTAAGGCAGGGTCATGATCAGCATTGAGGTTCCGGGTCGCGGCGTGCTGGGATTCGAGCATCTCGTCCTTGACCTGAATGGAACGCTGGCCGTGGATGGGATCGTTTCCGAACCGGTGGCCGTAAGACTGCAAGGGCTGCTCTCACGACTCCAGGTCCACCTGGTTACAGCCGACACCTTCGGAACGGCCTCGGCCCTGGAAGCCCTCGGCGTTCACATCCTCGTCCTCGGGCCAGGGGATCAGGTAGAGGCCAAGGCTGACTTCGTCGGGGAGCTGGGGGCATCCCGAACCGTGGCCATTGGCAACGGAATGAACGACGAGGGGATGCTCCGCGAGGCGGCGCTGGGGATCGCGGTCATCGGACGGGAGGGTGCGGCCGCACGCGCTGTCCTGGCTGCTGATCTGGTGGTCCCATCCATCGAGGACGGCCTGGACCTCCTCCGCTTCCCCCGTCGTCTCGTCGCCTCGTTGCGAACAGGGTAGGCGGCAGGCCGAGAACGAGATGGAACCATGCGGACTGGCGCGCAGACGGCCCCGCTCCAGCAGACCCTGGCGAGCGCGAGGAGGAGGTCCACAGGCGCTGTGTCGTGTGCGGTGCTTCGAACACTCGAGGGCTCCATCCGGACTTTGCGGTCACGGCCGATGGCAGCGTCCAGGCAGACTTCCACTGCGCCGATGTCCTCGAGGGCTATCCCCACATCCTGCATGGAGGCGTCATCGCCTCGTTACTCGATGGCGCCATGACGAACTGCCCCTTCGCCCACGGACTCGTCGCGGTTACCGCGGAGGTCACGATCCGATTCCTCAGACCCGTGGTCACGAACCGGAAAGCATTGGTTCGGGCATGGTCGGAAGACTCCGGGCTCACGCTGCATCGGCTGGGCGCGGAGCTTCGGCAGGACGGTCAGCTCACGGCGACGGCAACCGGAAAATTCATCCAGGAGTGGCATGCCCCTGCAGGGGCGGCCGCGCGATGATCCAAGCTGCCAGGGTCTTGCTCGACGCGGGCGTCCTATGCTGGATCGATGTGCGCTGAGGAGGTCGGTCATGAACGCGTGTGGTCGGGGATTGCTATGGACTCTGGCGTCCGCCGTGGCTGTCGTCGGGATTGCCACGTCCGGCGAGTTCGCGCCCCAGGTGCCAGAGGGCTGGCTCTTCACGCTTCCGGCGGGCGACGCGATCCAGGGGGGGCGGGTCTTCTCCAAACGGGAATGCTACTCCTGCCACAAGGTGGCGCGGCGGAGCTTCAGGCGCCCGGATGCCGGCGGAGTAGGACCTGACTTTGGCCCGGGGCATGCGGGGATGCCGGCCGCCTACCTGGCGGAGTCCATCCTGAACCCCCACAAGTTGATCGCGGGGGAGGAGCGCCGGTACCGGGCGGAAGATGGTCGATCTTCGCGGATGACGGACTATACCGAGGTGATGACCCTCCGCGAATTGGTGGATGTGGTAGCCTACCTCCAGTCCGTCCGCTGAAGCGTGCAGGATTCGGGACGGGGAATGGGACGGGATATGCGCGCTCGACCGGCCGGGGCGGCCGTTGAATGGCCTGCGTTGCCGCCCGGGGAGCGGCGGAGTCTCTGGGGGGTACTCCTTTCGTCGGTCGCCGGGATATTCGTGGCCGCGTACTTGCTCGCACTGCACATCAGGATCGCGGGGAACCCCCGGCGGGGCCTGTGCACCTTCACCGACACGCTCTCCTGCGACGCGGTGCTGGCCAGCCCGTATGCAAAGATCGCGGGTGTCCCGGTGGCGCTGATCGGTCTCCTGGGATTCGGGCTGCTCTTCGGGCTGGCGGCCTGGCGGTTCGTGCAGGGTGAGCGGAGCCCGCGGTGGCTCCCGGGACTCCTGGCCATCACGGCGGGCCTTGGCCTTGCCTTCGAGCTGGGCATGACCTGGGTAGAATTCTTCGTCATCCAGGCGATCTGTCCCTACTGCCTCACAGCCTTCGGGCTTGTCGCCGCAGTGTTTACCGCCGCCGTGGTGGCCTGGCGTAGGGCGCGAAGGGAGACCCAGCATGCCTGATACGGGGGAGCACACGATAAAGGGTTCCGCGATGGAGGCGGGATGGCGGAGGCGAGTTGCCCTGGCGCTCTTCGGATGCCTCGTGCTCTTGGTGTATGACGGCGTATCCGCCCTGCATCCGGCCTTCCACACCCCGACCCTCGTTCATGCAGCGGACCACAGTCTCCCCCGGGCGCCGGCGTTCTCCCTGCCGGATCTGGAAGGGCGGACGCGCACTCTGGCCGAGTTCCTCGGGCTCAGACCCCTCCTCCTGGAGTTCATGGCGCCCGGCTGTCCGCACTGCGAGGACATGGCCCCCATCCTCTCGAGCTTGCACGCCATCTACGGAACCCGCGTTCAGTTCCTCACGGTGGCGTTGGGGAATCCCCGAGATGCTCGCCGCATTCGGAGGTTCGCCGAACACCATCAGCATGCTTGGCCCTACCTGATGGGTGGTGAGGATGTCCTCCGGGCCTACCGATTGGAGGGGGTGCCCAGCTTTTTCCTGCTCACCCCGGACGGACGGACCTTGACCTTCGTGGAAGGATCCACTACCTACGAGACGTTACGCCGTGGTCTCGAGGCCGTTCTGGAGGCACGCTGAGTCTGCCAGCTCTCGGAAAACCCTCCGCCGGGACGCTCCATCAGCCGAGCTACGCGCCGCGTTCAGACCATCGGTTGCAGTTGAACCGCCAGGGACGCCGAGTCCACCATAGGCGCGTGACGGAACTCCCCATGGTCAACTTGCAACCAGTACGCGCCCTTGACGACGTGCCGACGAGAGAGCTCCGCCGAGGAGTCCCTGGACCCTCGCAGCGAGGTGCATCTGGCAGGTAGATCTCGAAAGGCTGCAGGCCCTGAGGAATAGTGGAGGGCCAGAGTCAAAGCAGCCAAGGCCATCGCCCTGACCGTTTATAACCTCTTGACTTCCCCCGACAAGTTGAGGGAGATTTAGGGGGGATTCAAAGAACTCAAGGCCAGGGAAGGTCGGTAATCTCGCTGCGCCCACGCGGCCATTGGTCGTTCGAAAGAATCGCTTGGAAGGAGGATCGCGCCGATGGGAAGGGCTTTTGGTCTTGAACCGAAGGAAGTCAGACCGGTCGACACGAAGTTCCGGAGGATCGCCACGAAGATCCCGGCCCCGGAATCGCTTGGGGTCCTACAGACCCTCCAGCGGTTCGAGCCGGTCTCCATGACAGGTCAGCCACCGATCGTATGGGACCGAGCTGAAGGGGTGCAGGTGTATGATCGCTATGGCAACAAGTGGCTCGACTGGAGTTCGGGAGTCGTGGTTGCCAATGCCGGCCACGGCGCCGCCGAGATCAAGGAGGCCATCCGCCACCAGGTGGATAAGGGCCTCCTGCACAACTACTGCTTCCCCAGTGCGGAGAGAGCGGAACTGGTAAAGTATCTGGCGGACATCACTCCTGCAAAGCTCAAGAAGGTTTTCCTACTCACTACAGGCTCCGAGGCTACTGAATGCGCGGTGAAGCTCGCGAGGACGTACGGCCAGAAGGTTGGAGGAAAAAAGAAGATTGCCATCATTAGCTTCGAGGCAGCCTTCCATGGCCGAACCCTCGGCGCGCAGATGATCGGGGGGATTCCCGCCCTGAAAGAGTGGATCGTGAACCTCGATCCGGATATGCATCAAGTGCCGTTTCCGGACGGTTTCCGAACCGAGGACACCCGCTTCGATCTGTTCGTGAGGATCCTGGAGGACAAGGGGGTCCGCCCGAGCCAGGTGGCGGGGGTAATTTTGGAGACGTATCAAGGAGGTGGCGCCACCTTCGCACCCAAAGATTACATCCAGGCATTGGCCCGCTGGTGCAGGGAACACAACATCCTGCTGATCTTTGACGAGATCCAGGCCGGCTTCGGCCGGACGGGGACGTTGTTCGGATTCGAGCACTATGGGGTCGTCCCCGATCTGATCTGCTGTGGTAAGGGCATCTCCAGTTCCCTTCCCCTCTCCGCGGTGATCGGGAGACCCGACGTGATGGACCTCTATGGCCCAGCCGAGATGACAAGCACCCACACAGGGAATCCCGTCTGCGCGGCCGCCGCGCTGGCTAGCCTCAGGAAGATCGTGGAGGGTGGGCTGGTCGAAAACGCCAGAACCATGGGCGAAGTCCTCCTGGATGGCTTAGAAAGAATCCGAAAGCGACATTCCCAGATCATTGGCGCCGTCCATGGTCGGGGTTTGGTGGCCGGGCTGCACATGGTGAAGCGGGGCAGCAAGGACCCCGATGGGGACCTCGCCTTCTCGATCGTGGAAAAGGCATTCCAGAAGGGGCTGCTCATGTTTGCCCCCGTGGGGTTTGGCGGCGCGACGGTCAAGATCTCTCCTCCCCTGACGATCACCAAGGAAGCCGTCCTGGACGGCCTCTCTGCCCTCGGGGAGGCCGTCGACGAGTCATCGCGCGAGCTGGGCCGCGAATGACGGCGCAAAGCCCGCTCACCTGAGTGAGGATGCGCATGAATGAGGTAGAGCGATCGGTCCTTCAATGGATCGAGCAGCACAAGGACAAGCTGCTGACGCAACTGCAGCGCCTGGTCTCCGTGCCCAGCGTTGTCGGGTCAGAGGGTGCCTGCCAGCAGGTGGTAGCGGAGTGGATGAAGGCATGCTGCGACTCCGTCGATGTCTGGGAGCCAGATGCCGTGTGGCTGGAACAGCACCCGGCCTATTTCCTGCGGGGGACCGATTTCAGAGGACGTCCCAACGTGGTTGGGGTCGTAAAGGGGCGGGGCGGAGGGCGGTCCATCATCCTGAACGCACACGTGGACGTGGTGGATCCGGGCCCTGCGGAGGCCTGGAAATACGACCCCTGGTCCGGCGCCATTGCCGATGGACGACTGTACGGGCGGGGCTCGGCCGATGACAAGGCCAGCCTGGCAACCATTCTCTTCGTCGCTCATTGCCTCCGCAGCCTGAGCATCTCCCTGGCAGGGGACGCGATTCTCGAGAGTGTCGTGGACGAGGAGTGGGGTGGGGGCGGAACGCTCGCCACGATCCAGCGGGGCTATCGGGCCGACGCCGCCATTGTCTTCGAGCCCTCTGACCTGGACATCTGTCCCGCGTCCAGGGGGGGCCAGGCGTTCCGAGTGACTGTGCCCGGCAAAGGCGCGCATCCCATCCGGTCTTACGAGGGAGTTAGCGCCCTCGAGAAAGCGCTTCCCATCCTCATGGCATTGAAAGATCTGGAACGCGTCCGCCAGCAACGTCTCCAGACCAGGCTGTTCGAGCGGTATCCCGTCTTTGCGCCCATCGTCATCGGGAAGATTTCGGCCGACAGAATTCCCTCGAAGGTCCCGGAGACGTGCGTCTTCGAGGGTCTGATGGGCTATGGTCCCGAGGAGCCGTATGGTGAGGCCAGGCGGGAGCTGGAAGGATGCGTGGCACGGGTGGCGTCAGGAGACCCGTGGCTCCAGGAGCACCCCCCGAGGGTCGAGTGGCTCGCCCTCAACAAGGAAGGGGCACAGATTCCCACTGAGCATCCGCTCGTCAGGCTGATTAGTGAATCCTTCACCGATGTGATGGAGAGGCCGCCCACCATCGCGGGATTCCCGGCGGGGTGTGATCTTCCGTATTTCAATAGGCATGCAGGCATTCCCAGCTTGGTTTTCGGGCCGGGTAACTGTACCATTGCCCATAGCTCGAATGAGCACGTGGCCATTGATGAGGTGGTCAGCGCGGCCAAGATCCTGGCCGTCACCATTCTGCGATGGTGCGGCACCTCTACCCGATAGACCACCCGTTGGGAGCTGAAAACGGGGCGCGGCCGGGAGCGGCCACCCCCGCGTGAGCACGGGACCGCCGCGACAGCTGAGCCGGGCACAAAAACCGGAGGCGACGAAACGAACTCACGCGAGCGGATGCTGACGGCGATCGACTGCGGCAGGCCGGACAACGTGCCCCTTTCTTTTATGATCTTCCAGGCCCTGAGGGGGCGTTCGGACGGCTGGCGCGATTTCGTAGAGCGCTCAATCGAGCTGGGGATAGACCCGGTCGTGAATCTGGCCACCTCTGCCCCTTCCGACGGCCAGGAGCACCCCGACGCCCCGGGAACCCCGCTCTCTTACGCCCGAGGCGTCACTGTCCGCGAGTGGCGCGAAAGACCGCCGGGTGCACGCTATCCCCTGCTCCACAAGGAATACGTCACCGCCTCGGGCACACTCTCGGTCGCGGTGAACCGCACCGACGACTGGCCGTACGGCGACCACGTCCCGTTCCTGAACGACTACGTGGAGCCGCGGGCGGTCAAGCATCTCGTGACCGCGCCTGAAGATCTCAGCGCCCTGCGCGAGCTCCTG
>CAZXXV010000146.1:0-8989 GCA_964644725.1 uncultured bacterium | reverse complement strand
CGGGACCCCGGAGAGGCCTTCCAGAACGGAAGGTTCTCTCCGGGGGGCCGGCCCTTTCGCCATTCTTCGGCCGACGAACCCTGCCCCGAAAATCTTAACCGCCAAGGACACCCAGTCCGCCAGAGGCGGACGCTGGGTACCCGGAACGTCATGGGGGGGCAATCAGGCGATCTGGCAATTGGGCAATCTGGGAACCGGGAGAATCTGGAAACTTGGAGGACCGGATTGCCAAGTTGCCAGATTGCCGAATCGCCCGTCGGGCGACGTGGAAAGTTCTCTTGCGGCCTCGCGCATTTCTGATAGCATGTTCGCATGACTCGCAGACGTCGGGCCATCCTGGGGGCGGCTCTCGCCCTGGCTGTACTCCTCCTCCTGGCCTGGCCTCTCCTGTGGGATGTGATCCTGAGCGGACTCCTCCTGGCAGAGGTGGCGGACCCGCTTACACCGGGGCCCCTCCACCGGATCACCGAGGCGCCCGCCCGCCAATCCGTCACCTTTCCAGGCGGCGGCCGGAACATGGTCGCAACGCTCTACCGGCCGTCGGGGAGCGGGCCCGGTGCCAGGCCTGGCGCCGGCGTCATCCTGGTCCACGGCGTCAACGAGACCGGGAAGGACGACGAGCGGATCGTGTGGCTGGCGGATCTCTTGGCCCGATCGGGATTCACGGTCCTCACGCCGGACTTCCTGGGATTCAAGTCGCTCACCCTCAGGACCTCCGATGTGGAAGAGCTG
Source organism: uncultured bacterium (assembly GCA_964644725.1). Taxonomy (GTDB): domain Bacteria; phylum Methylomirabilota; class Methylomirabilia; order Methylomirabilales; family 2-02-FULL-66-22; genus 2-02-FULL-66-22. Next base: position 8,257 of record CAZXXV010000146.1, on the reverse strand, counting down.
GTGGCCAGCATCCAGTATCTTGCTGGCCGGCCAAAGGACGTCACACCCGGCCGAGTCGGCCTGATCGGCTTCAGCTACGGGGCGGGGCCCACGATCATCGCGGCGGCCGACCCGCGGGTACGGGACCGCGTGCAGTTCGTCGTCTCCTTCGGCGGCTACTACGATTTGCTGAACGTGATCACCTTCATCACCACCGGCTACTACGAGTTCGGCGAGGTGCGGAGCCGGACGGTCCCCAACGAGTACAGTCGCTGGATCTTCCTCCGGTACAACCTGGAGCTGATCCCCAGTGTTCGCGACCGGGAGATCCTGAAGGAGATCGCCGAGGCCAAGGCCAAAAATCCCGCGGTGGACGCGGGACCGCTGGCGGCAACCCTGGGGCCGGAGGGCCGGGCGACCTATGAACTGCTTGTCAACCGGGATCCCGACCGGGTCGCCGCCCTGATAGAGGCGCTCAGCCCAGGCATCCAGGAGCAAATCCGATTCCTGTCGCCCTCGCGGGTGATCCAGAACTTCCGCGGGCGACTGTTCGTCGTTCACAGCGACCCGGACGACTTCATGCCCAAGACGGAGGGCCTCAGGCTGGCGGCCGCCCTGGAATCCCGGGGCAACGTTCACCTGGCCCTGCTCAAGGTGTTCGATCACGTGCGACCCAACTTCCCGCGGCTCTCGCTGGACAGCTTCTTCCGGGTGTACATTCCGGAGGGTCGCAAGGTCTTCTGGCTGATCTTTGACCTCGTGAGACAGCAGCATCAGGGAGGCCGGTCGTAAGGAGGGTACCACGGTGTTTGACTACGCGTCGCGGCGGGCGCGCGCCCGCATCCGGATGCAGCAGGAGGGGATGGAGGCCTTGCTGCTCTTTCTGTCGTCGCACCTCCTGTACCTGGTGGGATGGACCGACAACCCCGGGGAACGGTTCCTGGGCGCCCTCATCACCCCCGAGCGGGAGGCCATGGTCGTGCCGCGCCTGTATGCCGACGAGGTGGCGGCCCATGCCAACGTGGCAGACCTGCGGATCTGGGGGGAGCAGGCCTCGCCTTTCAAGCTGGTGGCCGATCTGGCCCGGGAGTTCGGCGTGGCGCGGGGCCGCTGGGGCGTGGATGACGGGCTCCCGTTCTCCATGGTCAAGCGGTTGCAGGCGGCCATCCCCGGGTGCACGCTGGTCCCCGCCTCGCGAGCGCTGGCCACCCTCCGGGCCCAGAAGGAGCCGGGAGAGGTCGAGCGAATGCGAGAGGCGGCCCGGATCACGCAGGAGGCGGTAGCGGAGACCCTGGCCGACGTTCGCCCCGGCCTCCCGGCACGGGATGTGGCCGCTGCCATCGAGGACCGCATGCGCCGGAAGGGGGCAAGCACCTTGGCGGGAAGCATCGTCGCGGTCGGGCCGACCGCGGCGCTGCCGCACGCGCGGGCCAGCGCAGAGCCGCTCAAGGCGGGCGAGGTCCTCCTGATGGACGTCGGCTGCAGGTTCCAGGGCTACCGATCGGACATCACTCGCACATATGCGCTGGGCGAGCCCCCGGCGAAGGTGCAGCAGGCCTACCGTGCCGTGCGGGACGCGTACGAGGCTGCCCGCGGGCTGATCCGACCGGGCATTCCCCTGGGAGAGGTGGACCGGGCCGCGCGCGAGGTCATCACCAAGGCCGGCTTTGGACCAAACTTCATCCATCGTCTGGGCCACGGGATTGGGCTGGACCCGAAGGAAGAGCCGTATGCGGTGGCTGGGAATCCGGACCCGTGTATGACGGGGCACACCTTCTCCGTGGAGCCGGGGGTGTACTTCCCCGGGGAGTTCGGCCTTCGCCTGGAGGACATCGTCGTCGTCACGGACACCGGGAACGAGGCGCTGACCGATTTGCCGCGGGACCTCGTCGTTCTTCCCGCCTGAGAACGTGTTCGACGGTTTCCGGCTTTGGCGGATTCAACCGTTCGGCTGTACAGGACGTTCCCGAACTGCGGAACGCTCTTGTGTCCTGATGAACGCGCCTGCAAGTGTGAGCGTCGGCCAGCGGCTGCGGGTGACCATCGAGCGGCTGGTCTTTCAGGGGAGCGGTCTTGGCCGGTTGCCCGACGGGCGCGTCGTCTTTGTGCCGTACACCGCGCCAGGCGACGAGGCGGAGATCGAGGTCACGGAGACTCGGGACGATTACGTCCGGGCAGACCTCGTGCGCGTCCTCAGCCCTGCTTCCATCCGCGCCACCCCCGTCTGTCGCTATTTCGGGACCTGTGGGGGGTGCCACTGGCAGCACCTCACCTACCCATCCCAGCTCGAGTGGAAGCGGGAAATTCTGCGCGAGCTGCTGGCGCGCGTCGGGAAGCTCCGCGACACGCCGGTGTCCGCGCCGATCGCTCCCGCTGGCCCGTGGGAGTACCGCGCTCGAGCACAGTTCAAGGTCTATGCGAGCGGCCGGCTTCACATGGGCTTCCATCAGCGGGAAACGCACCGGGTCGTGGACATTGACCGCTGCCCACTCCTGGATGCCCGGTTGAACAGCGTCCTGGGAATCCTGCGCCACATGCGGGATCCCGCCCTCCCCAAGCTCTTGTCGCGGCTGCGAGAGATCTGGGTGGCCGCCGGGGCCGGCACCGGGACGGGCACCGGCGAGGTGATCATCTCGCTCTTCGCCCGCGCGCAGGACCGCGCCGCGATCCGGCTGCTGTTTCACCGGATCCAGGCCGAGGTACCGACGCTGCAGGGTGTCGTCCTGCTGGATGGGGATCCGCGGCAGCATCCGCGCTTCGTGGACCGACACGGCCACGGGGCGATCATGGAACAGGTGGGCGACCATCGCTTTCGCGTGGACGCCACGGCATTCTTTCAGGTGAGCGGTCTGGCGGCGGAGACGCTGACCCGCCTGGTGGTGGAGGGCGCGGCCATGACTGGGGCCGAGCGGATTCTGGATTTGTACAGCGGGGTGGGAACGTTCACCGTTCCCCTGGCCCGCCTCGCCAAGGAGGTCGTGGGGGTCGAAGCCAATGCCGCAGCGGCCGCCGACGCCGTCCACAATCTCCGCAGCAACGGATGCCCCGGAGCCCGGATCGTCCAGGCCCAGGCGGAGCAGGTGCTGCCGGCGCTGGCAGACGAGGGCCGCTGGGATCTGGTCGTCCTGGATCCCCCTCGCCAGGGTGTGAGCCGTCGCCTCTTGGACGGTATCACGGGAATGGCCGTGCCGCGCATCGTCTACGTCTCCTGCAACCCCAGCACGCTGGCCCGGGACCTCGGCGTCCTGGTGCCGGCGGGGTACCGGTGTACCACGCTCACGCCGGTGGATCTCTTTCCCCAGACCTTTCACCTGGAGGCGGTGGCCGTCCTGAAGCGAACCTCCTGAATGATCCGCAGAATACGCAGATTCCGCAGATGTGCCCGGATGCAAGGCTCAACTCCGGATGGAACGGGCTTCTGCCTGACGGCTGACGGCTGAAAGCTGACAGCCGGCGACGGCAACGCTTTTGGCTTTGCATCCGCGGATACATCCTGCATAATAGGCGTCGGCTTCATCCGGGCGCCCGCCAAAGCGGGCGCACATAAAGGGGGTATGCATGAGGACTGCAGGTAAGCTTCTTGGAACCCTCGTCGTGGTCGTGGGACTTCTCGCTGCCATGATGCCCGACGAGGCGTGGGGACGAGCGGGGGGCGGCGGCAGCTCGGGCAGCCGGGGCTCGCGGAGCTTCTCCAGCCCGAGTCGGAGTTACAGCGCGCCCTCGCGGCCGACGAGCCCGAGCACCCAACCGTTCACGCAACCTCGCCCGATCCCGCAACCGTCGCCCGCCGGTGGGTTCTGGCGGTCCATGGCAGGGGGGGTCGTGGGCGGCCTCTTGGGCGGGATCCTGTTCCGCAGTCTGGGCTTTGCCGGCGGCTTCGGCGGCGGCGCCGGCGGGGGATTCGGCCTGTTCGATCTGTTGCTCCTGGTCGGGATCGGGTACCTGATCTTCTGGATCGTCCGCCGAAATCGGACAACGGAAGAGGCCCCAGCGACGGGCTATTACAGCCAGATGCCGGCCGACTCGTACGGCTCGACCGGCGCCCCCACGGCCACGCTGGAACCGACCTCCGGCCCCGAGGATCTGGATCGCGGCCTGGCCCACATTCGCCAGATGGATCCCCGCTTCGACGAGGCCGCGTTCCGGGAATGGTGCAGCGATTCCTTCTTCCGGATCCAGGCGGCATGGATGCACAGGGAGCTGGAGAAGCTCCGCCCGCTGCTGACCGAGGAGATGCAAGAGGTTTTCCGAAAGCAGATCGAGGACTTGCGGGTCAAGCGACAGATCAACAAACTGGAGAACATTGCCGTGCGCTCGATCGAGCTGACGGAGGCCTGGCAAGAACAGGGGCTGGACTACATCACCGTCCGGTACCTTGCGAACCTGCTGGATTACACCGTGGACGAGGCCTCGGAAAAGATCGTGAGCGGGAGCGACGGCGAGCCGGTGAAGTTCGAAGAGTTCTGGACCTGGGTCCGTCCCGTCGGACCAAATGCGTGGCGGCTGTCGGCGATCAATCAAGCGGAATGACTCGCGTCATTCCGTGGCAGGCCGAAAGATCTCGGCTTGCGGCGGGAGCGCATGCGGCCCATCCCTTGCCGGATGGGCCGCGACGGTTTCCTGGCCATGAGTCGTTCGGTTGATTTCTCGTGCGCAGGCCCTTCGGGTTCCGCAGATTGGCCCATCGAAGCGGGGGAGGCGACCGAGTTGCTGCGCTGGCTGAAGCGCGGAGTCAGGCGAGTGATTCGCGGGACCCTGAGTTGGGCGTCCCTCTTCGCCATCCCGCTCGGGATCGGTGTCGGTCTGATGGGCCACATGACCCTGGGAGCCCTGCTGGTCTTGGGCGGCGCCATCGCGTACTTCCTCGTCGATCCCATCATGTTCATCCTGGACCTCAAGCCTTCCGAAGAGCCAGAGCAACAGCGCAGCGGGCAGCGGCGGAGTAACCGCTGATCGCTAGAATCCTCCACCCCCACCGCCGCCCATGCCTCCACCGGACGAGCCCCCACCCCCTCCGCCGCCACCGAAGCCGGAGCCGCCGGAACTGCGTGGGGACGAGGCCATGGCCTCCGCCGTCCGACTTGACATGTGTCCAAGGTCTGAGGCAAAAGAACGAGCGTTGAACGTGTGGAAATTCCCCCCGCGATACCAATCGGGCGGCTCACGGTAGATCCCTTCGAAGGCCTTCGCCCAGTTCTTCTCCACCCCGAGGGCCATGGCATAGGGCAAGAACTTCTCGAAAAGCTCCGGGGTCTTCACCATGCGTTGAAAGCGGTCGCCCTCGACCCGCGCGAGAAAATCCTCAAACCCCAGGATGCCTTCCAGGACCCGGGCCCCACGCAGCGTCCGGGCCGGCATGAACCAGGCGAACCCGATGGCGATGGCGGCGCTGAGGATGCCCGCGGTAATCGCGGAGACCGGGGACTGGCCCAGCGAGACGCTGAGGAATACGCCGCCCACGGCCACGATGAAGCCGACCAGGATGCCGGCGATGATATACGCATGCTTGACCTTGTCGGGGCGTTGGGTGTAGTAGCGGCGCTCCACCAACCGGTTGAAGATTCGATCCCGGATCCCGGGGAGGCGGGCGTAAAAGGTGTTCTCCAGCTCCGTTGACTCCACCGAGTCCCGGGCGCCCCCGGCGAACAGCGACTCCAGCAGCGCGCGCTCGTGGGGCTGCAAGTCCTTCCACGCGGGCACCGACTTCCCCAGGCTGAAGAGATACTCTCGAGTCGTTCGAAGGCCCAGCAGCTTCTTCTCTTCGTGCTCCTGGATCTGCAGGTAGCCCCGCACTGCCAGGTCAACCAGGGTGGCGGTGATGTCGCGCATGTCGGGGGAATTGTCCACCAGCGTCCCCAGCTCGGCCGGCGTGAGCCCTTCCGGCGGCTCGTACTGGGGGCTGATGGGCCGGCGCCGCGGATCGCGTCCTCGGGTGTACCAGGGCCAGAGCATGACGACGAAGATAGCCAGGGGAATGCAGAACATCCAGTTACTGCGCAGGAAGAGGGCAAATCGGGCCAGCGGGCCGGGGCGGCGGACAACGCCGGGGTCCCAGCCCACCGCCACCGTCAGCCCTTCGCGGAAATTGAGCCGGCGCAGCATCCGGACGGTGACCTCGCTCCCACCCGTCTCTACGCTGGCGGCCTGCTCGCGAGAGCCGTAGACGCCGGTGAAGGCCGCGGCGCGCAGCCCCGTGACCCCCGACGGCAACTCAATGCGGGCACTGGCGGCGCGGATGGGAGCTTGCCACTCATCGCCGGTGACGTTCCAGTAGAGTTCGTCGTGCTCCTCGAAGAACTTCAGCCCGTTCTGCGCCTGGTAGCGAAGGATGACCGTTCGGGTGGCGTTAGTGGCGCCAGGCACCCAGATCTTGAACTTGCGGTAATGGCGCTCGCGGCTCTGCTCGTACCGGAGAGGGGTGCCGGCGTCGTCGGTGATAGCCTGGAGGTCCAGGAACAACGTGTAGTTGAGGCCCTGGGGGGTGCGATATTCGATCGGGATGGTGCGGTAGATCCCGTTCCAGGTGCCGATGAATCGGGGACGGATGGTCTCGGTGACCTCGACGGTTCCGTCAGGATTGATGGCGATGTCGGCATCGAAGCTCTCGATGATCAGCGACCGGGCATCGACGTAGGGCGGGCACGCTGTGGCTAAGAGGAACAGGGCAAGGAGTAGGAACCGATGCCGACGCATGGCCATCTCCTCCCCGGCCTAGCGGGCGCCCGCTTAGCCGGTACCAGCTCCGCTGGTGCCCGCTCCGCCGGTACCGGGCCCGAAGCGCACCTGAGGGACCTCACCCTCGGCGGCGGTGGTGAGTTCAAAGAACTCGCGTGGCTTGAAGGCGCACAGATTGGCGACGACGTTCGAGGGGAACTGCGCAATCTTCGTGTTGAGGTCGCGGACGACGGCGTTGTAGTAGCGGCGGGCGTTCTGGATCGCCTCTTCGATCTGGGTGAGGGTAGTCTGCAACTGGGTGAAGCTCTCCACGGCCCGGAGTTGTGGGTAGGCCTCGGCCAGGGCGAATAGGGACTTCAATGCCTGCGTGAGCATGCCCTCGGCTTCGGCCTTGGCGCCTGGGCTCTGAGCGCCCATCGCGCGAGAGCGGGCAGCCACCACCGCGTCTAGCGTCTCCCGCTCGTGCCCTGCATAGCCCTTGGCCGTTTCGACCACATTGGGGACGAGGTCATGGCGGCGCTTGAGCTGGACGTCAATGTCGGCCCAGGCGTTGTTGCACTGCACCCGCAGGCGCACGAGGCTGTTGTAGATGATAATGACGCCCAGGAGCACCACGGCAACAACGGCAAGCGGGATCCACATGATGACGCCTCCTTTGAGGAAGGGTCGCGTCCCGGACGGTCCCCCTCGAGCCGGCGACACTATAGCTGGCAGGTGTTCAGGTGTAAAGCCCGCAACGCGGGATCGGCTCGGTCGGAAGGCGATGCGACGCAAATGATAAGGGCCCCCCGGATACCCGGGAGGCCCGTGGCCTTCTCGGCTTGAATTCTCTGGCTGTGTCTTCAGGTTCCTGGGGGAGGTATAGCAAATACTCCAGGTGACCTTCGTTGGGGACGGCTCTGCATCCGGAGCGGTACGGTTAGGGGTACTGGATCATGTCTATCCTCGTCAGGGTGACCTGCGCGCCGACCCGAGGCGCATTCACGAGGTGCCATGCGGTGTACTGCTCGGCATAAGTATTCTCAGCCGACATGCCTTCTACCGGAACGATCACCTTGAATCCCCTCAACGCTGCCCCACTGGCCGTATAGGTAACGGCCGCGTGTGCGGCCGTCCCGGTGACGATCACTGTGGTAATCCCCCTCTCTTTCAGAATCTTTTCCAGATCCGTCCCCAGGAACTTGTCCGGTCCCGACGTGACCACCGGCTCTCCACCCAGCGGCGCCACCTCCTGGTAAATGTCAGCAGCCGTCCCCGTGCCAAGAGAGTAGATCACCGGCACACCTTTGGCCCTGGTGCGAGCCAGGAGGCCCTGAATTTTCGGAACGGAAGCCACGCAACGGGGGCGTCGCTCCATATTGCAGTTCTGTTTTTGAATATCGAGAATGAGCAGAGCGGTCACCTTCGGATCGATCGTCACTGACTTCAGTTCAGGCGCCGGTGGGGCCTTGACCGTGCTCCATTCATCCACGATGGTCTGAGCAAAAGCAGAGGCTGGGACAGCGACCTGGATGAGGGAGGTCGCCGCGGCCAGACCGCATACGAGAACTAGGAGCCGCTTCAGAGACCCTCCGTTCATGATGCCCTCCCGTCCGAGTGTGGG
>CAZXXV010000145.1:0-8999 GCA_964644725.1 uncultured bacterium | reverse complement strand
GGCCCTACTACCTGACCGCAATCGGCGCCATGTACCGGAAGTCGTTGCTGGAGGATCCGAAGGAAAAGGCGGCCTTCAAGCAGAAGTTCGGCTATGACCTGCCGACCCCGCCCAAGACCCCCAAGGAGCTGACCGACGTTGCCGTGCACTTCACGCGCAAGACGGGCGGCCAGGAGGTGTACGGCCTGACCATGCCGGGCAGCGGAAACCCCGCCGTGGACATCTTCCACATGCACCTGTTCAAGGCCGGACTCCCGGGCGTCTTCGACGACAAGGGCAACCTCCTGTGGGGCAAGCATCACCCCGAGAACAAGGAGGTCGTGCTCAAGGTGGCCCAGCACATCCACAACCTCGCCAACGGCGTCAAGGTGACCCCTCCGGGTATCGCGGCCATGAGCACCACCGAGAACCTGAAGTTTTACCTCGACGGCAGGGCGGCCATGCTCTTTGACCTGATCCACAACGGCTGGAAGGACGTCACCAGCCAGGCCGTCATCTCGCGCCTGGGCGAGACCGCCAGCTTCGAGGTCCCGGGCCACAAGGCCAACGAGGGGGGCATCGTCTTCTACTGGCACTGGGCCATGAGCAAGGCCGGCAAGAACAAGGACGCCGCATGGGAGGTCATGAAGTGGTTGAACACGGAGAAGACCCTGCGTCTGGCCCTGACCGGCGGCATCGGGGTCTTCGTGCCGTCCCACACGGCCACCGCGCAGTGGGCGGCGCAGCAGAAACTCCTGCCCCCAGCCGTTGTCTCCCAGGTCGCCAACGGCAAGCCGTACCGGGTGCCCAAGGCGTGGTCCGTCTACTACGCCACCGTTGCCCGGGAGCAGATCAGCAAGCTGACCGGAGGCACCATCACTCCGGAGGAGTTCGTCAAGGTCACCGCAGAGGAGGGTGACCGGGTGGCGGACGAGAACCGATAACGGGTGCTGCGGCGCGCGCCTGGGATCCGGGCGCGCGCCGCCTCACGGGGTCTCACAGCATGGCCAGCCTGCCACGCCGGAGCGGGCTCGAAGCCCGGACGCGCCGCGTGTACATCCTGTACCTGATGCCGGCGCTGCTCGTCGTCCTGTTGCTGGTGGTCGTTCCTTTAACCTACCAGGTGTACCTGAGCCTGCGGGACTACAGCCTGCTTCGTTTCAGCGATCGCTTCATCGGCATAACCAACTATGCCCGTCTGCTCAGGGACCCCCTGCTCCTGAAGGCTCTCTGGAACACCATCCTATTCACAGTGGTGGCGACCACGGCCGACTTCGTGATCGCCATGGCCATGGCCCTGGTCGTCTATCGCCTAAGCGCGATCCTCGCCTATGCGCTTCGCGCCATCATCCTGCTGCCGATGATGCTGATGCCGGTCGCTGTGGCGGTCCTGTGGCGGAACGTGATCTTCAATCCGCCGTACGAGGTCTTCAACCGGATCTTCGGCCTCAAGGGCTCGATCCTGGCCAGCCCCCATACCGCGTTGTGGGGGATCACCCTGACCGCCATCTGGGGGTTCTTCCCCATGGTGTTCCTGCTGCTTTCGGCAGGCCTGGACGCCCTGCCCAAGGCGCCCATCGAGGCGGCGGAGATTGATGGGGCCAGCTTCTCCCAGGTCGTGTGGCACGTGATCCTGCCCTTGATGCGACCGGTGATCTTCGTGACGGTGACGATGAAGGCGATCGACTCGTTCCTGACATTTCCTTTCGCCTGGATCATGACCGAGGGCGGGCCCGGCGGGGCGTCGCACCTGCTCAGCACGTACATCTATACCCGCTCCTTCGCCAACATGGATTACGGGTATGGGGCAAGCCTGGCGATCTTCATGGTGGTCTGTTCCGCCGCCTTGAGTTTCGGCCTGGTGGCGTATGTCTGGAGCGGCCGGTATGGCGAAACTTTTTCGTAACCTGATCCTCGCGGCGGCGGTCCTCCTCATCCTCGTCTGGGTGCTCACCCCGCTCTATTTCCTGGTGGTGGCCTCGCTCACGCCCGAGGGGGCCCAAACGCCGGGTCTGAAACTACCGAGCACGCTCTCCCTCGAACACTATCAGCGCGTCCTTCTGGGGACCAACTCGCTCTGGCCGTTCATGTTCAACAGTACAGTCGTGGGCCTCGGCGTGGTGGTCACGGTCCTAGCCTTCGCCCTGCCCGCGGCCTATGCCCTGGCTCGCTGGAAGGCCCTCCTGAGCCGGCTACTTTACACGGGGTTCTTTTGGTTGCGCATGCTTCCTCCGATCTCCTTGACGATCCCATTCTATCTGATCTTCTCAAAAGCCGGCCTGCTGGACACGCGCATCGGATTGACCCTGGCCCTCGTTCCGCTCAACATCCCTTTGGCGGTCTGGATCCTGGCGGGATTTCTGGGCGGTGTCCCCCGAGAACTGGAAGAGGCAGCATGGATAGACGGCGCCTCGTTCACGGGCACCTTCACCCGAATCGTCCTGCCGGTGACGATCAACGGGATCATCGCCACGGGCACCTTCCTCTTCCTGGAGGCCTACACCCACTACCTGCTGGCGCTCGTCGTCACCAACGTGAACGCCGCACCTCTCACGATCTTCATCGCCGGCCAGCAGACCGACTACCGATTCCTGATCGGGCCGATGCTGAGCGCCGCATTCGTCGGCACCCTCCCGATGATCGTGCTCTACACGATCTCCCTAAAACACCTCAAGCGAATGGCCCTGGCCGGGGGGATGACCTTCTGAGGAAGGATCGGGGTCGGTTATCTTCGCAGCGGCGAGCGGATCAGGCCGTAGGCCCAGGCCGAACCGACCAGGAGGAGAAAGCTGAGGAAGACGACCAGCCGCCGGGCCAGCGTGATGGAGAGGGTGGTCTGGACGTAGTAGCTGATGCAGGTCCCCGAATAGGGGGCCGCGTAATGGGCCATCAGCCACTTCTCCAGCACGGTCAGGGGGCACGCGAGATCAAACGTCTCCAGCATCATGTTGAAGATCAATCCGCCCAGGTGCAGTGACCGGAGCCAGCGGTTCCGCCTGCCCAGGGGAAAGCCCGCTACAAGGAACACGACCCACGTCGTGTGGACAGCCAGAACCAGCCTGGCCGCCAGCCGGTACACGGAAGGCATTCCTTCTTCAGACGTCTGATCAGTTGCCCGAAGATCAGGAGGGTCGTGCGAGGCGCTCCCGGAAGAATTCGGCGGCGCGGCGGGCCGCATAGTAGAAGGCCAGGCCGAACCCGATGTGGCCCAGAGGCAGGGTGATCCGCCGCGGCCGTCCCAACGCCTCCCAGAGCTTGTCCTGGGCCTCCGGCACCACCGCCCGGTCCAGGCGCGTCTTGAACAGCAGGACGGAGCGGGGATCCACCGCTCCCGCGTACCGCATCGGCTCCGTCCGGGAGGCCTGCGCCTGCGGAAGACGCAACAAGTCTTTCGGGTCGGTCAGGCCGTGCACCTGCATGATGCGCTCGCGGAATCGACGCACCGACCGCTCCCGCGACCGGGCCACGATCATGGCTTCGTGCGCGCCCCCCATGCAGAAGACGCCCGCGAGGAGCCGTGAGTCCGCCCCCATCACACACGGCCCTATGATGGCGCCGTGACTGATCCCGATGATCCCCAGGCGCCTTGCATCCACCCCCCCTTGACTGCACAGCCAGTCGAGGCCCCGGCGCCCGTCCCGGATCATCTCGGTCTCCACGTCCTCCCAGGTGGGGCCGTGGCCCACTTGCGTCACCCGCACGCGATCCAGGAATGAGGGACCGCTCCGCAACTCCAGGGCAGCAAATCCCTGAGCGGCGAGATAGCGGGCCAGCGTGCCCGATGCCAGGCTGTACCGATCGTGCAGGACGGGCAGCACCAAGATGCCGGGACGGGGAGCATTCCCGTCCGCACGCGGGAGATAGAATCCGCCGATGCTCTGGTACCCGAGACCGTCCACCGACGAACGCGGGGTCGTCTTCCACTGCACCTGCCAGGCCCGGACGTGGCGCGGGGCCGCCATTGGGATCGGATCGCCCGCAGGGATCTCGGCACGATATTCCAGGTCAGGATACAGCGCACGCCCCCGGCCGTCTCCATTCCCCGGGGCGGCAGGTTCCTCCCGGCTCACCAAATCCAGCAGGCGCGCAAAGGTGGCGGACCCCGCCAGGCCGCGGAAGGTCTGATCCGCCAGGAAGAACATCGAATGCCCGAGCCGCCGCACGCTCCCTCCCACCGTTTGGGGGCACACAGGTCGAAACGTACGAATTCCCGCTTCTCTACCCGAACAGGCTGCCCGTGCCCGCGGGCTCCACGCCTGATTCGCGCAGGCGGTTCACCAGGGCGTGGGCCCGGCGCGCCGGCTCGGGAATCCGGGTTCCGGACGTGCAGGACAGGACCGTGGCCACGGCCCTTTCGAGGCTGATGCGGTGGCCGACAGAGACGAACACAGGCTCCGCGTCCTCGCGGGTTCGGACCGCTGCCCCGATCGTCTCGCCCGCATCAACCAGGTGGGTCACGCTCCCCCGCGCGACCCCTGGCGGATCGAACCTCCCCACCAAGACGCTCTTGGCAAAGCCGATGGTCGGCAGATCCACCAACAGGCCGAAGTGGCAGGCAAAGCCGAAGCGACGAGGATGGGCGTAGCCGTGACCGTCGCAGATCAGGCAATCAGGTCGCGTGCGAAGCTTCTCCCACGCTTCCAACCCGGCCGGCGATTCCCTGAAGGACAGCAGCCCCGGGACGTAGGGGAACCTGGCCTGCGCGCGGACTCCGGCCGTCTCGACCACCTGAAACCCTGCCAGACGCATGACGACGATGGCCGCGAACAGCCACGGCGACCGCTTGTCATAGGACACGTCCATTGCCGCGATGGTTCGAAACTCTGTCGGGTCGTCATCGCGGGCGATGAGCCGCGCCCGGAGGTCCTGCTGGATGCGAATCGCCTCCTGCGGGGTGACGTCCCAGCCATGCAGACGCCGGTAGTCCATCCGGTCTCTCGTGAGACACGCCAATTGCCAGCCGCCTTCACTGGCGCCAGGTTGAAACGCGCGCGCCGATCGACACCTTGGGCGGATCGACGATCGTGCGCCCGTGAATAAACGAGTAGTATCGAAACCGGGCCGGCATGTGCGAGCCGACAGAGCCCACCAGGACCACCAGCAGCAGGAATACGACCCGCTGCTCCCACCACAGGCCGGCCGCAATCACGAGGGCAACCTTCAGGCTGACCATGACCCCCTTGCCCAGGTAGATCCATCGGCAGGAGGAGTAGAGCTCGAGGAGAATCAGGCCGGCGCCGCTTGCGATGGTGAGGTACAGGAACAGGGTCAACCGGTGGGCGGGAACGTCGAAGGCATGTCCCCCCAGCAGGATGCCGAAGGTCATGAGGTGCGCGGTGCGCAGGGCGATGTTGACCCCCCGCTCGTAGGGAATGTGCCGGGGTGTTGCCGGAAACAGGATGGCGGACAGCGTTGAAGCCATGGTCTCCCCGGTCACGAGTTCCCCGGCATCCGTCCCCAGAGGCCGGAGGATGTCCGCACGCTCCGATCAGTTCCTGGGAAAATTGGGGTGCGATTTGATCTGGCGGATCTGGGCCAGGTGCTTCGCCTCATGCGCGGCCTCCAGCGCCAGCCACTGATAGAAGTGCAACTCGCCAAGCTGAAAGTGGCGGATCGTGACGTTCCCGACCACGCGATCATCCGCCCGGCTGCTCACCTCCACCAGGCGCTCCCGGCTCTCCTCCAGGCTGGACAACAGCCGCTCCAGTGGCCGTCCCGGCGAGGGAAGGACAGATTCCGGCGCGGAAGCCGGCGCATTGAACGTCTCCCGGTCAATCCGGTGCGGGAGCTGCTCGATGCTTCCCGGCTCGCCGATGAGGCCGCGGCCCGCCGCCTGCTGGAGGATCCTGGAGACGACCCGCGCGATGCTCCGCTCCGCCAGGGACAGGTGATCCAGGATCTCACCGATGGACCACTTGCCCGGCGCGGGCTGGAACTCGAGCTGCGCCTCGGACAATCCGCGGACCTCGGCGAAGAGTGCCTCGCGAGTTGCGGCGTTCTCCTTCCAGATGTCTTGGAGCGTCGCCGACGCCCACCTCATGGCATCGCCACCTGCACCCATGGATCCTCCCACTCGCAGCCGGTCAATGAAGATGCCCTCGAACCGTAGGTCACAATCCAGGACGGATCCTCTTCCAGTACGCCGCCAGGACGCGATCCAGCAGCCGCGGCCACACGGCATTCAGGATCACCATCAGGCGCGTCGGCGGATAGACCATCACCTCGGCCCGCGGCCGGCGGGCGCACCGCACGATGACATCCGCCACCTGCTCTGCGGAGTAGATCGGGCCGGCAGGATCATGCTTCATGGGCGAGCGGGCCGTTGCGACCGCAAAGAACTCGGTCGTCGTCGAGACCGGGCAGATGACGCTCACGTCGATGCCCGCGTCGGCCACCTCCAGCCGGAGGGATTCGGATAGAGCCACCTGGGCGAACTTCGTGGCCGCATACATCCCGCTGCCGGGGGTCGCCCGCTTCCCCACCACCGAGGACACATTGATGATGTGTCCGGAGCGCTGCGACCGCATGATCGGCACGGCGGCCTGGATGCCGTAAATCGTGCCCATGACGTTCACCTCGAAGAGGTGCCGGATCTCCTCCATGGGCATGGATTCCAGGCGGCCGACGTACCCGAGTCCCGCGTTGTTCAGCAGGATGTCCAGCCGGCCGAAGACCGCCACCGCCTCGCCGACCAGGCGCCCGACGTCCTCGGGCCGGGTCACATCGGTCTGGAGCGCACGGGCCTTACCTCCCGCGCGCTGGATAGTTTCTACTGCTTCTTCCAGCCGATCCGCGCGCCTGGCACCCAGGACGACTCGCACGCCCTCTCGCGCAAAGGCCAGTGCCGTCGCCCGCCCGATACCGCTGGAGGCACCGGTGATCACGGCCACCCGATCTCTCAGATCGCGGCGCATCGTCAGGCATTCCCCATGAAAGAAAGCTCAGACATCCTCCAGGATGCCATCCTCGTCGGGTTTTCCACTCGTGCCGAGCGACCTTACAAGAGCCGGACGGCCGCCTGGCTACGGTCCACCTCCACCAGGGCGCCGTGCCCGCCACTTCCCAGGGTGCAGTTCACCACGGTGGTGCCACGATGGATCACCAACCCAGGACATTCGTGGCAGTGGCCGCAGAGCAGCACCTTGGGCTGGATGCGATCCATCGCGTCCAGATGCTCCCGGAAGCCGATATGCCGCCCTCCGCCCACATCGTCCAAGAGGCCCCACGGTGGCTCGTGGACAACGAGCACATCACACGGCGTTGCCTGCGCGGCGGAGCGGCTCTGCAGGCCAGCGACGTTCGCTCCCTGAATCTCGATGCATTTGCCGATCACGCTTTCAGCGTGACTCTTGGCGATGCCCACCTCGAATGCCCGCAGCACGTCCAGGTTGCCGGGGATCGCCAGCACCCGACCGGGCAGGCTGTCCAGCACCCGCTGCACTTCGGCCGCATCGCCGTAGCTCGTCAGGTCGCCGGCGACGACGATGGCATCTGGCTTGTGCCGGTTCGCCTCGTCGCAGATCGCCTGGATTACACGCGTGCGGCTATGAATATCGGCCACCGCCAGGAATCGGGCCGCCATTCCTTGCCACCCTCGCCCTACGAGGTATCCACAGATTACGCAGATTGGCGCAGATTATCCCGAAATGATTTCCGTTGTGAAATCTGCGGAATCTGTCGCGCCATAGGCGGACCCGCCCGGATCGCAAGTGATACGACCTGTCCGCCTAAGGCGGACATGGGCGGGCGTAATCTGCGGATTGTTTTAGGTCTTCCTCCGAGTTCGTCAGGCGCCGAACTTGGTCAGCCGCTCGGCGTGCCCCATGACGAGCGGCATGAGCTCGGCGGCGCGAACGTGGCCGATGCTGCCGGTCCGGCATTCCCGCTCCGTGAACCGCGGCGCCCCATCCGGCCTGCACCACTTCGAGAAGAGCAGCACCGGCACCGGGTGCCAGCTGTGGGCCTTGAAGGCTGCCGGCGTCGAATGATCGGCCGTCACCACCAGGACGTCGGGCTTGAGCGCCAGGAGGCGCGGGATCTGCGCGTCTGCTTCCTCGATGATGGACACCTTCTTGTCGAAGTTCCCATCCTCGCCGGCGCTGTCGGTCTTCTTCACGTGAACGAAGAAGAAATCGAAGTCGGCATAGACCGATTCCAGCGCGGCCAACTCGTCGGCCACGGTGTCCCCGGTCTTCACGGCCTGCATCCCCACCAGCTTGGCCAGTCCCCGATACATGGGATACACCGCGATGACGGCAGCCCGCACGCCGTAGATCTCCGTGAGCTTCGGCAGGCGAGGGTACTTGGAGAACCCGCGCAGGAGGACCATGTTGGCCGGATGCTCGGATGCCAGCACCCGCTTGGCCTCGGCCACGAATCGGTTGGCGATGTCGGCCGCCGCCTTGGCCTGCGGCACCTCCGCGTGGACGGGCAGGGGCGGCTTTCCGACCTGCTGCGGGTCCGTCTCCGACAGGCCCTCCTCCAGGCCGTCGCCCCGGAACAGCACCACGAAGCGATGCTCCCGCACCGGCCGCACGATCAACTGCACACCCGGGATACTGATCTTCTCCAGTAGTTGCGTGAGGCGGGCGCAGGTCTCCGTCGGGATGCGTCCCGCACGCCGGTCGGTGATCAGGCCAGCGGCATCCACGCTGCAGAAGTTGCCGCGAGCGGCCAGGTCACGCTCGGTCATCTCCAGGTCAATGCCGACCGCCTCCAGCACGCCCCGCCCGATCCGGTACTGGAGCGGATCGTACCCGAAGAGGCCAAGATGCCCCGGGCCGCTGCCCGGCGTGATGCCGGGCGCCACGGGATCGGCCAGCCCCAGGTTGCCCTTTGCGGCCAGATCATCCAGGTTCGGGGTGCGGGCTGCCTCCAGCTCTGTCTTGCCGTCGCCGGCACGAGGAAGACCGCCAACGCCGTCCAGTACCAGGAGGACAATCTTGGTCTGGGCAGGAATGGCAAGAGCCTTCAGGTCGTCGAGGGAAACCATTGGGAATCCTCCTATGGGTCGGCAGTCA
>CAZXXV010000144.1:0-9047 GCA_964644725.1 uncultured bacterium | reverse complement strand
GTCATTGAGATTTGATCATTGAGGTGTGCCGATGAGGACACCGAGCTGAGGTACAGGGAGATAGCGGGATGCGGATTGCTGTGGTCGGGGGAACCGGGAAGGAGGGATACGGGCTGGCGCTGGGCTGGGCCCGCGCGGGTCAGGAGGTGGTTATCGGCTCGCGGGTGACGGAGCGCGCCGTGCGCACGGCCGAAGCTGTCAGCGCGGCGGTGGGACGCGCGGCGGCCACCGGGATGCTGAACCGCGATGCGGCCGCGGCCGGGGAGATCGTGGTCCTCACGGTGCCCTACGGTGCCCACGAGACGACCCTGAAAGACATCCAGGAGGCGGTCCGGGGGAAAGTCCTGGTGGATGTCACGGTCCCCGTAGATCCTGAGAAGCCGCGGCACCTCCGGATCCCCCCGGGAGGATCGGCCACGGAAGAGGCACAGGCCCTGCTCGGGCCCGAGACCCGGGTGGTGGCGGCCTTCCAGAACATCTCCCACGCTCACCTGGATCATGGAGAAGCGAGCGCTTGCGACGTCCTGGTCTGCGGCGATGACGCCGATGCTCGCCAGGAGGCGATCAAGCTGGCCGGCCTGTTGGGATTCCGCGGGCTGGATGCTGGGCCGGCGCGGAACGCGAGAGTGGTCGAGGGTCTCACGATCCTTCTGATGGGGATCAATCGGCGCTACAAGGCTAAGGGCGCCGGGATCCGGATCACCGGGATCGAAGAACCGTCGAGTGGTCGATTGGTCAAATAGTCAATTGGGCCGTGCCGTTTGGCTCGCTGGTTCTTCCTAATTGACCAATCGACCGATTGACCAATTGACTCCTGAGCGACCGAAGGGAGCGAAGGTGATCGTCGTATTAGCCGGCGGTGTTGGCGGGTCGAAGTTTCTGTGGGGACTGGCGCAGGAGAGGGGCGAGGAGTCCCTCTGCGCCATCGTCAACACCGGCGACGACATCGAGATGCACGGCCTCAGGATCTGCCCGGACCTCGACATAGTAACGTACACCCTGGCCGGCCTCGTGGACACGGAAAAGGGCTGGGGATTCGCCGGAGACACGTTCGAGTGCATGAAGGTCCTGGAGAGATATGGGCAGCCCGCCTGGTTCAACCTGGGTGATCGGGATCTCGGGACGCACATCTTTCGCACCCAGGCCCTCCGGCAGGGGCGACGCCCGACCGAGGTGGCGGACGCGATCCGCCGCGCCCTGGGCGTCGGCGCGCAGATCCTGCCCATGAGCGACGACCCGGTCACGACCTACATCCTGGTGGGCGATGGCCCGATTCGGTCCTTGCATTTTCAGGAGTATCTGGTTGAACGGAAAGCGGCCGACGAGATCCGCGGGATCGAATACCGGGGGAGCGCTCGCGCGCGCCCAACCGCGGAGGTCCTGACCGCGATCCGCGAGGCCGAAGCCATCTTCCTTGCGCCCAGCAATCCGGTGGCCAGCATCGGGCCCATCCTGGCCATTCCGGGAATCCGTGACTGCCTGCGCACCACCCAGGCACCCATCGTCGCGATCAGCCCCATGGTCGGAGGCCAGTCCCTGAAGGGGCCGACCGACAAGTTCCTGCGCTGGGCCAGGGTCGAGGTTTCCCCATTCGGGGTGGCACGCCTCTATCACTCTGCCCTGAACGGGCTCGACGGGATACTGATTGACACGACGGATGCGGGCGAGGCGCCGCGCATTGAAGCCCTGGGCATTCACGTCCGGGCGGGGGAGACGGTCATGCGCGGCCCCGAGGAGAAGCGGCAGGTGGCCCGGACGGCCTTGAAATTCCTGGAGGCACTGTGAGACCGCGCACCGCGATCCTCATCCCTGTCAAGTCCACTGCTCGCGCAAAAGCGCGACTGGCCTCTCTCCTGGACCAGGAGGTGCGGCAGCGACTCTCGCTGGCCATGCTGGAGGATGTGCTGGCGGCAGTCATGCCGGCGATCGGGAGCCTGGCGGACGTGGTGTACGTCGCCACCTCGGATCCCGAGGCAATGGGAATCGCCCGGACGCATGGGGGGAGGGTCCTGGTCGAGCAGGAGCAGCGATCCGAGAGTCACTCGGTGGACGCTGCCTCCGGCGCCTTGGCCGAGCAGGGCGTGGAGGCCGTGCTGACGATTCCCGCCGACGTTCCGGGCGTTCGCACGGAGGACATCGCAGCCGTCCTGTCCGCCGCCAGGGAATCGGATCGCGCCGTGCTGCTGGTGTCATCCCGGGACGAGAAAGGGACCAATGCCATCTGGAGGCGACCGCCCCAGGCCATCCCCTCGCGGTTCGGTTTCGACAGCTTCCGCAAGCATCAAGGCGAGGCCGAGGCGCGGGGGATCGCCTGGGAGATGCTCCTTGTGCCTCGCTTGGCCGTGGACATTGATGAGCCCGAAGACCTGGCGGCCTTTCTGGCGTTTCCCGGAGAGACCAAAACGCGCGCCCTGCTCGAGGGGCTGGGTGTGATAGACCGGCTGACAGCTCCCAAGAACCCGAGCATCTCTATGGTGGCACTCCCGGGGATTCCCGAGGTGGCCGAGGGGGATGATCTTGCCCGCCTCATCACAGAGGCCGCAGAGCGGGCGGGGACCGGCCTGGCGACTGGGGATGTCCTGGTAGTCGCGCAGAAAGTGGTGTCGAAGGCCGAGGGGCGGGTGGTGTCGCTCAAGGAGGTCGTTCCGTCAGGGCTGGCCCGGGAGTTTGCCGAGACTTGGGGAAAGGATCCCCGGCACGTGGAAGTCGTCCTGCGCGAGTCGCGCCGCATCGTCCGGATGGACCGCGGGGTGATCATCGCCGAGACGACCCATGGCTTCATCTGCGCCAACGCCGGGGTGGACGCCTCCAACGTTCCCGGAGAGGATCGGATCTCTCTCCTGCCGGTAGACCCGGACGGGTCGGCAATGCGGCTGCGCAAGGCCCTGGAGGATCGGCGCGGCGCACAGGTGGCGGTGATCGTGTCCGATACCTTCGGCCGTCCCTGGCGCGAGGGGTTGACGAATGTGGCCATCGGGGTCGCGGGCCTGAGCCCGTTGGTGAGCTACATCGGCCAGCAGGATCCGCACGGCCACACGCTGCGCGTGACGGAATTGGCGGTCGCGGACGAGCTGGCCGCGGCGGCTGGCCTGCTCATGGGCAAGCTGGAGCGGATGCCGGTCGTGCACGTCCGGGGATACCGTTTTCAGTTGGGTGAAGGGCGGGCGCGTAATCTGGTACGACCCGCAGACCGCGACCTCTTCAGATAACCCAAGAATCCACTCACTGGGTTCGAGGGGAGCCCAATTGGCTGACTACAACTCGATGGCCTCGGAATACGCCAAGCATCGCCAGGTTCACCCCAGGGTTTTGGAGAATCTTCTTTCGGTCAGCCACCTTTGCTCTTCTTCCAAGGTGCTTGAGGTCGGATGTGGCACGGGCAATTACGTGATTGCGCTGAAGACAGCGGTCAATTGTAGGTGCTGGGGGGTTGACCCGTCCGAGCAAATGCTTGCCAGCGCTCGTCGGCGCTCTGCCGAGATATCTTTCCAGTGTGGCAGAGCGGAGAAACTGAGCTTCACCTCGGACTTGTTCGACTTGGTATTCTCGGTGGATGTCATTCACCATGTAGGTGGCCGAGAAGAGTACCTGCGTGAGGCGTATCGAGTGTTGCGAAAGGGCGGAAGGATCTGCACTGTTGCGGATTCGGAAGACATGATCCGTGGGCGTCGGCCTTTGGCGAGCTATTTCCCTGAGACAATTGACGTTGACCTCCGGAGATATCCTCGCATCTGTGAGCTGAAAGAACTCATGGGCCAGGCTGGATTTGGAGGCATTGCAGAAGCAACTGTCGAGTTCCCCTATACCCTAACCGATATCCAGGCGTATCGCGACAGGGCATTCTCGAGTCTGCGCTTGATTTCAGAGAGTGCTTTTGAGCGGGGAATTGCGCAGATGGAGCGCGATTTGGCCACAGGCGCAATTCCGTGTTTGTCGCGCTATTTGCTTCTTTGGGGGACCAAGTAGCACTCCGAATTGCGGGCCAGCGCCCGGGTCAGGCCGGCGGAGCGGGATCTGTTCCGGTGAGAGCCACGAGCCAAGGGCCACGAGCCGAGGAAGGATGCGGAACAACATGGGGAATGATGGGTTTGTGGTGGCCGCGCCGACCGATGTGCGGGAGCGAGTGAAGAGCCTGCTGTGCGATCTGATCGCCATCCCGTCCTATGGGGGAGCGGAAGAGGCGATCATCCGGTATCTCGCCGACCGCTTCGCCCGCCAGGACATTCCCCGCCGCGTGACGGAGTTGGAGGGAAAACCCATCAACGTGGTGGCGGAGATCGGGAAGGGTCCGCGGGCCATCGTCCTCAACAGCCATGTGGATACCGTGCCGCCGGGCGATCCTGCAGCGTGGCTCACCGACCCTCTGACCCCGGTGGAAAAGGATGGCCTGATCTACGGCCGGGGGGCGATGGATGCCAAGGGCTGTCTGACCGCCATGATTGTGGCCTTTGAGACGCTGGCCCAAAGGCGTGACAGCCTGCCGGGCAAGGTCTTCCTGATGGCCGTGGGAGGCGAGGAGCGCGGGGGCCTCGGGACCAGGGCGGAAGTGGCCAGGGGTCTGAAGGCCGAGGCGGCCATCATTGGGGAGTCAACCCGCTTGGTCCCGCTGGTGGCCCACAAGGGTGTCCTCAGGCTGGAGGTGGAGGTCACCGGGCGAGCCGCTCATGCCAGCGACCCGGAAGCCGGAATCAATGCCATCGTGGGCATGGGACCGATTCTCCTGGCGCTGGACGAGCTGGCCGGCAAGGTGCGACAGCGGTCGGACGCGTATACGGGAAAGGCCAGCCTGGTGATCTCGACCATCTCGGGCGGGGTGGCGCTGAACGTCATTCCCGCGAGCTGCGTCATCTCGATAGACCGGCGCGTCTTGCCGAACGAGACGGAAGCGGACGTTAATCGCGAGATCGTGGAGGTCGTCAATCGCGCGGTGCGCGCGACCTCCGGTGCTCGGGTGGCGGTGCGGAAGGTGCGGTTTGTGCCGCCGGCCACCACTGATCCAGGGGAACCGATCGTGGCTGCGACCGAACGGGCGGCCTCCGCCGTGCTCGGGCGGCCCATCCAGTCCGCTGGCCTTCCGGCGACCTGTGACATGACGTACCTGGTCAATAATGCCGGGATCCCTACAGTCATCCTTGGTCCTGGGGCCATCGAGGTGGCGCACCAGGCCAACGAGCATATTTCCATCGAGCAGATGGCCCTGGCTGTGGAGGTGTACCTGAGGACTATTGACGCTTGGATGAAAGACGGTGCAGTGCGACGCTGAGGGAGAGGACCAGTTGTAGGACGCCGGCATGTCCCTCTCGCTGGATGATCGTAACCGAGGGAGAAGCGACGCCGCGGGAGACCCGGAGGATGGCGACCCGAATAACCGAATGGGTGAAGGTCGAAAAGCTTCCTCCCCGCTCGCGGCACTCCTTCGACTTCGCCGTGGTACGACTGGCTGATGGGTCCTGGCTGACCATCCCGGTCGAGGTTGCGATGGGGGATCGCCCGCGACCCCGGCTGGTGGCAGGCGTGCGGAGTTTCGTATCGGTAAATCCGGGCGATCACGTCTTCGCCCTGTTTCCCCGCATCGGTTAGGAGAGCCGAGGTGTCATCGGGGCGGCGCGCTCCGGTGGCTTCGTCGAAAGCGCCGTTTCGGTCGCAGGGGTGCGAGGAGGGAGGACAATGAAAAAGCGAGCCCGTATCCAAGCCTTCGCGGTGATTCTCGGTGTGTTGATCGCTGGGCTCTGGCTCACGGGGGCGGAGGGCGGCGCGCCCACGCCCGGGGGTGTCCTGCGGGTGGCCGTGACAGCCAGCCCGCCCACGCTGGATCCGCATGCCACCACGTTCGTCGCGGCCCGCGAGATCGGGCTTCACATCTTCGAGAACCTCCTGACCTTCGACGCCAAGTTCCAGCTCACCCCCCAACTGGCGGAGAGGTGGGAGGTCAGCCCGGACGGCAAGGTGTTCACCTTTCACCTCCGCAGGGGCGTCAAGTTCCACAACGGGAAGGAGATGTCCGCCGACGACGTGAAGGCGTCGGTGGACCGGTTCAAGCAAATCTCGCCGCGGCGGAACGAGTTTGAAGACCTGGCCAAGCTGGAGATCGTCACCCCCGCCGTGGTCCGGATGACCCTCTCCAAGGTCAACGCCGCATTCCTGGCCGCCCTGGCGAATCCCATCGGCCAGCTGGCCATCCTGCCGAAGGAGGCAGTCGAGGGGCGACCCATCAACAAGGCGGACATCATCGGGACCGGGCCCTTCCGGTTCGTGGAGTGGATCCCGGACCGCTGGGTGAAGGTGGCGCGCTTCAAGGACTACAAGCCGGCGGGCCAGCCGGGCATCGGCGGGTACGGCGGGGCCCGGACCGCCTACGTCGACGAGATCCTCTTCATCCCCGTGCCGGAGCCGGGGGCCCGGGCGGCAGGGCTCCAGAGCGGGGATTACGATTTTGCCGATTTCCTGCCTCCCCCGTTGGCCAGCCGGCTGGCCAACGACAAGAACCTCAGCGTGGTGCAATTGGCCCCATACACGTACGTAACCCTGTACTTCAACCACGCCGGGAAGTTCAAGGACCTGAGGCTGCGGCAGGCGGTCCAGGCCGCCCTGGACATGGAAGAGATCATGCAGGTGGCGAGCGAAGGCTCGGGACGCGTGGACCCGGGGTTCTACTTCAAAGAGCAGGTCTGGCACAGCACGGCCGGGGGGGAGCTCTACAACCAGAAGAATCCCGCCAAAGCGGGACAGCTGCTGAAAGAGGCCGGCTACAAGGGCGAGCAGTTCATCATGGTGACCAACACCGACTACGACTACATGTACAAGGCCGCCCTCGTGATCCTACATCAGCTCAAAAAGGTCGGCATGAACATCAAGATCGAGGTCTATGACTGGCCGGGGGCCATCGCCCTGCGCAAGGATCTGAGCAAGTGGGACCTCTTCTATTCGAGCCATTCGACCCGATTCGATCCCAGCGCCAACGACTTCTACTTCATGCCGAAAACGACCTTCTTCGCATACACGAATCCGAAGATGGTGGCGTTGATCGAGAAGGCGAACGCCATCCTGAACTTCGAGGAGCGGTACAAGACCTACGAGGAGATCCAGCGGCTGATCTACGAAGACGTGGCCATGCTGAAACTCTACGACCACAACATCTGGCAGGGATTCTCCAAGCGGGTGAAGGGCTACACCCCCTGGGTGATGATCCGGTTCTGGGATGTGTGGCTGGAGAAATGACCGATCAGGCGTGAGACGTGAGGCGGGAGGCGTGAGGGGTAACGCCTAACGGCGTAAAGAGGTATCCCGGATGGCAGGGTATGTGGCGCGGCGGCTGCTGGGGATCATTCCCGTCCTGGTGCTGGTGGCGCTGGGGTCGTTTCTCCTCATCCACCTCGTGCCCGGGGATGCGGCGGTGGTCATGCTGGGAAATGAGGCGACCCCGGCGCAGCTGGAGACGCTGCGGACGCAATTGGGCCTGGACCGGTCGCTCCCTGAGCAGTTCGTCCTGTGGCTCGGGCAGGCGCTCCGGGGCAACCTGGGCGAGTCGTTCTTCCTGGGGCGCCCGGTGACCCGCGCGCTCCTGGAGCGACTCCCCGCCACCATGCAGCTCGCCGTGCTCTCCCTGGTCTTCTCCCTCCTCATCGGCATCCCCGCCGGACTCATCGCGGCCGTGCGGCAAAATACCTGGTGGGACCAGCTCGTCATGGCTACGGCCATCGGCGGGATCTCCATCCCCAGCTTCTGGCTGGGCCTGGCCCTGATCCTGGTGTTCTCTGTGCAGCTCGGCTGGCTGCCGAGCGGCGGCTATACGCCTCTGTGGGAGGATGTGGTCCAGGGGCTCCGCACGCTCATCCTGCCGGCCGTCTCCCTGGGATCCATGCAGGCCGCCCTCATCGCCCGCATGACCCGCTCCAGCATGTTGGAGGTGCTGCGGCAGGACTACGTGCGCACCGCGAAGGCCAAGGGGGTCCAGGACTGGTGGGTGATCGTGAAGCATGCGCTCAAGAACGCCATGATCCCGGTGATCACCACCATCGGTACCGCCTTCGGGGTCCTGCTGGGTGGAGCGGTCGTCGTGGAGATCGTCTTCACCTACCCGGGCCTGGGCCGGCTGGTGGTGCTGGCGGTCCAGCGGCGGGATTATCCCCTGGTGCAGGGGGCCTTGCTCCTGACCTCGGTGATTTACGTCGTGGTGAACCTCGCGGTGGATCTGCTCTACGGCGTGTTCGATCCCCGCATCAAGTACGAATGAAACGGGAGCCCGTGTCCATGTCCACCTTCAGCGGGACCGCCTCCCCAGGGATATGGGCAGCCGACTCGGCGGGGCGGGCCCTGCTGCGGCGGGTCCGGAGGAACCGATTGGCCTTTTCGGGATTCTCGCTCACGTTGCTGATCCTGTTCGCGGCGCTCTTCGCCGGGATCCTCGCCCCCTACGATCCCCTGGACATGGTCGTCACGGACCGCCTGCAATCCCCCGGCATCAAGCATCTCATGGGGACGGACAACTACGGGCGGGACATCCTCAGCCGGGTGCTGTACGGGGCGCAACTTTCCATTGAGGTCGGGCTGGCGGTCATGCTGCTCACGGTGGTTTCCGGGATCGCCTTCGGGATGCTCTCGGGGTACTTCCCACGGCTCGATAACATCATCATGCGGGTGATGGACGGCATGATGGCCTTCCCGGCGATTCTGTTCGCCATCGCGATCATGGCGGTGCTGGGACCGAAGACGGTGAACGTCGTCATCGCCCTCTCGGTGGTCTACGCGCCGCGCACGGTCCGGATCGTCCGGGCCACGGTCCTGGCCGTGAAGGCCCTGGACTACATCGAGGCGGTTCGGGCCCAGGCAGCAGGACATCTCCGCATCCTATTCCGCCACATCCTTCCCAACTGCCTGTCGCCGCTGGTGGTCCAGGCCACGTTCAACTTCGCCTATGCGGTCCTGGCGGAAGCCTCCTTGAGTTTTGTCGGGGCCGGGGCGCCCCCGCCGACGCCCAGTTGGGGGAACATCCTCAGCGAAGGGCGGGTGTACATGCAGGCGGCGCCATGGATCACGATCTTCCCCGG
>CAZXXV010000143.1:0-9053 GCA_964644725.1 uncultured bacterium | reverse complement strand
CGTCGTTTTCCAGGACGGCCGGACGACGCAGCGCCTTTTCGATGCGCTCCACCAGAGGGACACGGATCCAGCCTGGGAGGTTCGGGGGATTCAGGATCAGCCCCGCCTGCCGGTCCACGGGGCCGGCGCAGCCGATCCCGATCCGGTGAATCGCATGCGCCGACACCCCGGGCTTGCCCAGGACGTCCTCGGCAAGCCGGACGATGCGATCCAGGACGCGCTCCGGCCCCCCGGCAGCTAAGGTCGGCACCTCGCCCCGCGCGAGGATGGCCCCACCGGCGTCCACGATCCCGGCCGCCAGTTTGGTCCCGCCGATGTCGATCGCAAGCACGGTCGTGGTCACAGCACCTCCGCACTCCTCAACATCAAGCTTACTCGTGGCGATCCGGGTGGGCAAGAGAAGTCTTACCGAACGGGCCGCAGGCGTCGCTGCTGCGAGCGGTCCTTGTCCTGGCAAACGTCCCAGGCGATGCCCCGAACCATTGCCCCTCGCGGGATTTCGTTAGCCCATCCTGTCGTAGGTGCTGGACCCACCTTCAAGCGTTGCTCCCTCTTTGCCCCGGCAGCCGCAGGAGGCGGGCTGCAGCTTGGTCCACCATCCAGACAAGCCGTCCATCAACAGGCCGGACGACCTGGGCCGGGAAGCGGTCCGGTTGATATTCTCCTTCCAGGACGGTTCGTAGCGTCTCTGCCTTTTCCTCCCCGCTGACGAGGACAATGACGTGGGCCGCATTGTTCAGCACCGGGGGGGTCAGGGTGATCCGGTAGGCATCCAACTTCTCAACCCAGGGCGCGGCGACCAGCCTGGTCTGTTCGTGAACTTCGTCCGTCCCCGGGAAGAGCGAGGCCGTGTGCCCATCTGATCCCATCCCCAGCAGGATCAGATCGAAGCGGGGAAGCTGGCCGCCCGCCAGGCCAAAGAACTCGCGGAGCGTCTGCGCATATTCCTCCGCGACCCTGCCGGCGTCCGGGTTCTCGGCCGGGATCCGGTGGACATTGCTCGGCGGGATCGGCACGCGTGACAGCATCGCCTCGTAGGCCATGCGGAAGTTGCTCTCGGGGTGGTCGGGCGGGACGTGGCGCTCATCCCCCCAGAAGACGTGAATGTGGCTCCAGGGAACTCGCTCTCGAAAACCGCCCCTCTCGCCTGCGAGCAGCCGATAGAGCGTTTTGGGTGTCGAGCCACCGGAGAGGGCCACGGCAAAGCGCCCCCTGGCCCGGACACCCTCGTCGGCCAGGCGGACGAACTCCTCCGCTGCGGCGCGGCACAAGTCCTCGTCATCTACCAGGACGCGAATGAAAGGCCGGCCCATATTTCCGCTGCGGATTATTCTGGAGCACAGAGCGTAGCAAAGCGGGCGGCACCGAGCAGGGCAGTCTTCGGGTTGAGGATCACGCGGACGGGCATCGCCTGGAGCAGCGGCTTCATCCGGCCCTTGGCCGTGAAGGCATTCAGGAAGACAGGATCCTTCAGCTTCCAGACGATCTTGGGGGCGATCCCACCGCCGAGGTACACGCCTCCCGTTGCCATGACCTTGAGGGCCAGGTTTCCGGCCTCAGCACCATAAATCGAGACGAAAAGATCCAGGGCCTGGACGCAGAGTTCGCTCTCCCCGTTCAGGCCGGCCGCTGAAACGACGGCTGCGGGGTCCTGCTGACGCATCCGCTCCGCGAGCCATGGCGGCTCTTCACCGCGGCCACTGTCTCTGAGGAAGTGATAAATATTCAGCAGGCCCGGCCCGGAGACGACACGCTCGTAGCTGACCCGCCGAAGCTGTTTCAGGAGGTAATCCAGCAGCTCCATCTCCAGGTGGTTGCGCGGCGCAAAGTCCGTATGACCGCCTTCCGTGGCGAAAGGACGGTGCTGCCTGCCATCCCAGTAGAGGCCGGCCTCGCCCAGGCCGGTCCCCGCAGAGATGATGGCCGCATTTCCCGAGGCGTCCGAGGTCCCCTCGTTGAGCACAGCGAAATCCTTCGCCTCCAACGCGGCAATGCCCCAGGCATTCGCCTCCAGGTCGTTGATCAACCCCACGCTCTTCAGGCCAAGCTCGTGGGCCACCAGGCGGGAGTCCACCACCCAGGGGAGGTTGGTCGCGTCGCAGCGCCCGTGCCGCACCGGCCCCGCGATGCCAAAGCAGGCGCACCCGATGGGGAAGGGATGGGCCGCGATGAATTTCCGGAGGACCACCTCGAGGCTGGCGTGCTCCCGACTTGCGAATGTGTCTTCCACGACCGGAGTCAAGTGGCCGCCCCTTTCCTCAAGGAACGCAAGGCGGGTATTCGTGCCGCCGATGTCCCCCGCCAGGATCATTTGTCGATCCCCCGCCACTGCCGGCCGTCGCGTTCCATCAGCTCGTCGGCTTCTTTCGGCCCCCACGACCCCGCGGCGTAGTTCGGGAAGCTCCGGGGCGGCAGCGCCTTCCACACGTCGAGAACCGGGGCCACGACGCTCCAGCCCGCCTCCACCATGTCGGCGCGCTGGAAGAGCGTTGCATCCCCGGTCATGCAGTCATAGAGCAGACGCTCGTAGCCGGTGCTGGGGGTGCTGCCGAAATAGTCTTTGTAGTGGAAGTGCATGTGGACCGTCCCCAGCCGGACGAGCGGCCCGGGAACCTTGGCGCCGAAGAAGAGGTCGATCCCCTCCTCGGGCTGGATGTGGACGACGAGCTGATTGGGAGTCAGGTGCTCCACGGGGGTCTTGCGGAAGAGAATGAACGGCGCGCGCTTGAACTGGATCGCGATCTCCGTGACCCGCTCGGGGAGGCACTTGCCGGTCCGCAGGTAGAACGGCACGTCGGCCCAGCGCCAGTTGTCGATGGACAGCTTGAGCGCCACGAACGTCTCCGCCCGGGAATCGGGGGCGACCTTCGGCTCTGCGCGGTAGGCCGGCACCCGCTGGCCGTCGATCGTGCCCTCCCCGTACTGACCGCGGACCGTGCGCGTGAGCACCTCCTCGGGTGTCAGGGGCTGGATGGCCCTTAGGATCTTGGCCTGCTCGTCCCGGACGGCGTTGGCCTCGAAAGAGATGGGCGGCTCCATCGCCGTGAGAGAGATGAGCTGGAAGATGTGGTTCGGCACCATGTCGCGGAGCGCGCCTGCCTCCTCGTAATAATTGCCGCGCTGCTCCACACCCACGGTTTCGGCCACGGTGATCTGCACGTTGTCCACGTAGCGACGGTTCCAGATGGGTTCGAAGATCCCGTTGGCAAATCGGAAGACCAGGATGTTCTGGACGGTCTCCTTGCCGAGGTAGTGGTCGATCCGGTAGATCTGGCGCTCGGCCAGGACCGTGCCGATCTCGCGGTTGAGGGCGCGGGCGGACTCGAGGTCGCAGCCGTACGGTTTCTCAATGATGACCCGGCGCCAGCGGCCGTTCTCCTCCTGGACGAGGCCGACGTCGCTGAGACGGCGAACCACGTCGGAGAAGTAGCTCGGGCTCGTGGCCAGGTAGTAGAAGTAGTTCCCCCGCGTCCCGTGCTCCTTGTCCACGATCTCCAGCGTCTTTCGGAGCTCCGGGTACATACTCGGGTCCTCGAAGTTCCCCATCAGGTAATGCAACCGCTCGGCGAACCACTCCCAGAGGCCGGGCTTGACCTGCTCGGTGGCGAACTCCCGAATGTCCCGGGTCATCTTCCGGCGGAAATCCTCCGTGGTCATCGGGGCCCGGGCGACGCCCACGATGGCGAATTCCTGGGGCAGGAGTCCGCCTTTGGCGAGATTATACAGCGCGGGAATCAGCTTCCGCTTGGTCAGGTCTCCCGCCGCACCGAAGATCACCATGGCACAGGGGCCAGCCGGCTGCCCGGGCCGTTCCCCCGCCAAGCTCACTGCGTCATTGGATGCCATGGCGAAGTCCCTTTCTCCCAGCCTGTCGGCTCTCACATGTCGGCAATCACCATCGGGCTTCCCGAGGGATGGCCGTGGTGGGGCTGGGACAGCGGGATGGTATCACACTAGCGCCTTGCCACACGTCAGGAATTCCCCAGAAAAGACAGTCGAACGTGGGCCTCTGCAAGTTAGCCCTAGCGCCCCCGAAGCTTCCGCGCCGCCTCCGCCCGCATTTGCTGCATGGTGCGGGTCTCCTGGCTCGAGAAGCGCTCCTCCTTCCACGGGTCGGCATGCATGTGGTAGCCATTCTCCTCCCAGAAGCCGGGCGCGTTCACGTCCATGAACTCGAACCCCCGCACCCACTTGGCGCTCTTCCAGAAGTAGAGCTTGGGGACCACCAGGCGGCAGGGGCCGCCGTGGTCGGGCTCGAGGTCCCGGCCGTTGTGCTTCAGCGCCAGGAGGGCGTCGTCATCGATCAGCTCCTCGAACAGGAGATTCGTGGTGTAGTCCGGGTCCGCATGGACCATGACCGCTATCGCCTCCGGCTTGATCCGCACGTGCTTCAGGAGTTCACAGATGTGGACGCCCTCCCACCGGCTGTCCAGCAGCGACCAGTGGGTAACACAGTGGACGTCGGAGGTGATCTCCACCCGGGGAAGCCGCAAGAACTCCTCCCATGTCCAGACGACTTCCTGCTCCACCAGGCCAAAGCAGCGAAACGTCCATGTCCGGGGGTCGAAGCGCGGCGTCGCCCCGTAGGTCAGGACCGGCCACTTCTGCGTCAGATGCTGCCCCGGCGGAACCTGCTGCGCCGGATTCTTCTCACCCTCTCCCATCGTGCCCCTCCCCCGTGCTGAGCCTCCGGACACCCCATGCCTTTTCTCCGCGCGGACAGATCATACACCGCGTAGCCGCCGCCGTCTGCAATAACCGCGCGCCCTCCTCGGGCGACTCGCCCAGCCTGTCCGCAGGAGGCAAGGCCGGTGGGCCCTCTCCGCCTGGGCGTTCCTCGCAGCCACGCCCACTTGCCGCTCCGGAGTTGGGCCCAGGCGCTGCCGCCGTCGGCGGGGGAGAATCAGGGCAAGTTAACGTAGGCAACAACGTTGATTCCGTACCGCCTCCCGCAGCCGTCCTCTCCGCCATGCTCCCCTGCGTCAGCTCCTCTGTTCCCCATCCCAGACCCCCGACTCCCGCCCGCTTTCACCTTGACTTCCCCCTCCGACGAGAGGTAGCGTCTTCCCCGGTTGAAGGTGGTTCTCCTGCGCCTGACTCGGGGAGCCATGATGCTGGCTGGAAGAATCATGGCGCGCGAATTCGAAGGCCCTTTGAGGATGCTGACCCCCAGAGGGCCGCTTTGTTTCCAAGGGAGGGGGTCGCTGAAGCGAGCGTCCACTGTCCATTGGAGGGATCGCGGCCGTCCCCCATTACTGGATCGTGCGGTTGGAGAAACGCACCGGCGACGCCGGCACGCGAGCCTGCGGATTCTCCTGGTGCTAGTCCTGGCTGGGGTTCCTCTCACGGCCTGGGGCGGCGAGGGCAACGCGTTGCGGCTCCAGAGCCAGTACCAGGAACTGCGTGATCTGGCACAGCGCGGCCCCTTTGGCGTCCCCCTCAGCGTTCACTCGGAGGAGCGCAACGATCAGGTGTCCACCGAGGTGCACGGCATCATCGAGCACCCCTTCGAGGCGGTGAAGGCAGTGCTGAGCAGCCCCGCTTCCTGGTGTGAGTTCGCCCCCCTGCACGCGAATGTGAAGGCGTGCACCTTCCAGATGCAATCCCACGAGACCCTCCTCACGCTCTATATCGGGCGGAGGTACTACCAAAGCCCTGAAGATGCATCGTTGCAGGCGTACAAATTCGCGGTGTACACGGGGGAGCCCGGCTCGTTGTCGGTCGCTCTCAGCGCGCCCAAGGGGCTATTCGGGACCACGGCCCACCGGCTCCAGCTAGAGGCTGTCGGCGTGGAAGGCAGGACGGTGGTCGCTTTGCGCTCATCCTATGTGCCGAGCCTCGTGACCAGACTGATGACCGCCCTCTATCTGGCCACGGTGGGGTGGAACAAGGTCGGCTTCAGCCGGGAGGACACCGGCCCGGCCGCATCACCGCGGTACGTGAGGGGCTTCAGGGGGCTGGTGGAACGCAACGCCATGCGCTACTACCTTGCCTTCGAGGCCTTCCTAGACATGCAGCCCGTCCCGGCCACCCATCGGTTGGAGGCGTGCATCAACGCGGTGTACGACTTGATGGAGCAGTACCCCAGACAGCTCCATGAAATGGAGAAGGCGGAATATCTCGATGCCAAGCGCCGGGAGCGGGAGAACCAGCTCCGCCTTCAACAGAGGCTGGACGCAGCCGGCCTGCGCTCGGACAATCGCGAGGGCCGGGCGAGGCTGTGCTGGTTGTGCACATGATGCCAAGGCGGGTCCCTCCTGGCCGATGGCTGACCGCTGATGGCGCCTCGACGCTGAACCCTGGCACCTTTTTTCGCCGATTCCGTCACGTCCCCTCCCCCATGCTCCGCTGCATCCCAGCTCCTCTGCTCTCGATACCCAGGTCCCCGACCCTCGTCCGCTTTCACCTTGACTTTGCCCTCCGATGGGAGGCAGCATCGTGCTCGGTCCCCTCTTAACGGCCGCACATCAAGACCTGCTTCAACTTGCCGTGACCGTATGGCCTTCGAGATTCACAAAAGGTGGCGCCTGGACCGTAATGCGCGTGGTGTTGTCTAGCTGGCCTCAATGAATGACGATGGGAGACGCCCATGAAACCCGCCGCCCGCCTAGCCACGACCTTCCTCGCCTTGGTGGCCATTGCCCACCTGCTCCGTCTTGCGCTGCGAATCACCGTCACGGCCGGAGGCGTGAGCATCCCGCTGTGGGTCAGTGCCCTGGCGTGCATCGTGACCGGCGGGCTGGCGGTACTATTGTGGCGCGAGAGCAGGCAGTGAGGTTGGCTGCGTCTCTGCATCCGGTCCAGGCCCATCGGCGGTGTCTGGGCCACTATGCTGGTGGCGTAAGAAAGGTACCGGACACCTCTTGAGGGCTAACTGGTTGAAACGTCGGATGGGCGATTCCAATTCTTGGCGGCGGTTGCGCCGGCTGCTGCGGGTCGGGATGCCGCACGCGCTGTGTGGGGAGCCTGACTTTCATCGCGCGCTAGGTCCCTCCCTGGGGACGTCGGCGAAGAATTGGATCCACCCCTACGCAGAATCAAGCGGTTAGGCCCTAAATGGTGTCCGGTACCTTTTTTCGGCAGCAAATGGTGTCCAGTACTTCTTGTATTCCGGTTGCGAGGCCCTAGGTTGGTCGCCAGTAGTGCGCCTGGGGCCTTGGTGTTCTACGCACTTGACAGTCATTATCATTTGTGATAAGAGGTGTGCATGGGCGTGCGGAAAGCCGGGGGGTTCGTCTTCGTGACGTATCCGGGCGATCATCCCCCGGCTCACGTCCACATCCTCGACGGACGCAACCGCGAAGTCGGGCGATGGGACATCGAACACCAGTGCCCCATGAAAGGGGACGACTTTGAGGTCACAAAGCGTCTACGCAAGGCACTACACGAAGCAGGTTACTTGAGGGGGGAACCATGAAGCCCACTGTGCTTTTCGCCACAGGGGATCGGCAGGTAGGGCTCCGGCTGAAGCCGGAAGTGGCCGACCTGTGTCAGGTAAACGTGTCGGTCTCGTCGGGGCAGGCCTACGCGTATCTCCGGCGGGAACCCTGCCAGCTCTTCATCGTTGACTCGCGGCTGCCGCAACTCGACACCGTGGAGCTGGCGCACGCCCTCGTGCATGCCCCCGCCTCGCAGGGGGTCCTGGTCTCCTGGGGAACGTTGGACAACATTGTGTACGTCTCCGAGGTGAAGAACTGGGACGCCATGATCGTTCGCCGTTCGTTCGGTCAGCTCGTCGGAACGCTGCGAGCTCTGCTTGACCCGTCTGCGTCGCGGACAGTTGCAGCGGTGCGCTATCAGCCGAACGAGGATGCGTTCTTCGTGGCCTTCCGCAACGGCAGGGCCTATGAGCTACCGCGAAAAGCGATTGAGGCCGATGACGGGTCACCAGTGGTCGGTCAGCCTCGTGTCATCCATGATGGCAACGCCTTTGAGGTTCGCCAGGAATCTGACAACACGTACCGAGTCCCTTGGGATCTCGTGCTCTATCACCAAGAGCCGACCTACCCTTACCACAAGGGCGACGCCCACCAACGAACCATGGAGGTCAGCCGCGCTACGCGGATTGGAGCGCGCATCCGCAAAGAGCGGGAGGCGCGCGGGTGGAGCCTTGGTGAATTGGCCCGACGAACGGGCATGCAGGCGCCCAACCTGTCCCGCCTGGAGACCGGCAAGCACGTCCCATCGCTCGACACCTTGGAACGCGTGGCCGAGGTCTTGGGTGTCCGGGTGGCGAATTTGGTGGCGGCGTAGAGACGCCGGCTGAGGGGGTCCGAGGTGCGCACGGAAGGGATAACAATGACGATTTCGAGTAGGACCAACGCGGGCTGTTGCATCTGCGCGGTCTGCGCTGGATTGGTCGGAGAGGCTACTCTGCCAATCCTCTCAGACCCCTGGGACTGCTTCGGGTACAGACCCCGGGGGATCTGCAGGGAGCACCAGTTTGAGGCTACATTGCTCGACGATTCCCCTCACACCGAGGTCGGAACCCCAACCCTTCATCGCGGCCCTACCGTCTCCGCGACCGCCTCAGGGGACTCGACCGGGACCAACTTCCAGTAACCGGGGAGTGCCCCCAGCAGATAGCTCCCCACAGAGCCTTCCCCGGCCTAGCGCCTGCAGCCCGAAAAGCGGTCCCCAGCCGCCTGCCGTGGGTTTCTCCTGGGGCTCCTGCGGGAGGAGCGATGCCACGCCGACTGGGTCGTTTGGTTCCCACATCGATGACCTGGAGGCCCTCCTCGCTCCCTCGCATGACCCGCTTTCACGGTTGTAGAGGGGGACCCGGCCGTTTCTGCGGTGTCAAGGTAAACTCCTCCTCTCAACGTCTCTGCGTCGCGCTGTTCCTCGGCCTCCTCGCCCGGCATCCTTAGGTGCGGAACCTCAAACCGCAACCAAAGCCGAGCCCTTCGCCCCACCTGGCGTCCTGTCCCCTCTGCTGCCCTTGGGTCTTGGCCTCCTCCTCGCATCTCCCCCTCTCTCGTGCCCCTTGGCCCCCTCGTTCCCTCGCATCTGCTTCCCTGCTCTTCTTCAGTTCCCTCCATTCCGCATTCCGC
>CAZXXV010000142.1:3656-9061 GCA_964644725.1 uncultured bacterium | reverse complement strand
CTCCTTGAAGTGCTCAAAGAGCGCCTCGGCGAGCCTCCGGCCGGCTCCTTTCCCCTGGTTCCGCGGTGTGCTGGGACCATGCGGATCATCGCCGCTCGGCTGAGCCTGCGTCGAGGCGTTCGGCTGAGGCTCACGCGAAGCCCTCAGGCGAGACGGGCCCGCCTGATCCGCCGGGTCTACGAGGTGGATCCGCTGCTCTGTGCGCGCTGCGGCGGGACGATGCGGGTCATCGCCGCTCGGCTGAGCTCGTGACGAAGCCGTGGTCGAACAGCCGGCCGTGGTGCGACAGATCCTGGATCACCTGGGCATCGCCCTCCCGTCACGTGCCTACCGATCCCCGCCGGTCCGAATCCGCCTGAGGCGGACGGACTCCTGCGGAGAGCCGGCCAACGGCCTCGCGGTCTCCGAGATTCCCGAGTGGACCTATGAACCGGTGGAGGATGGTCTCCCGCTTCCGGATCCTCTGACCATCTGATGCGGGTGTCGGGTCGTCGCCTGTCTTCCCCGCCCTCCTGGTCACGGCCCGGGCGCCGACCGCCCGCCGACTTCCGCCTTGACACGCCGGTCCACCGCTGGGAGCGTCCCCGCCGACTCGGATTCCCACGGTTTCTCGCCGCTCGGCTGAGCTCGCGACGAAGCCCCGGTTCGACCGGGCCCATGGCCGGGTCATCCCCTCCGGCAGCGGCGGCCGGCCCCGGCCGACTTCCAACTTCCGATATCCGATGGGAACCAACCCGGACTCGAACGGGGCACCTCTTTGTCGCGACCGAGGTTAGCTAGCACCCCAGTCCAAGCTATTGAAATGAAATGCCTCAATCCGACAGTTTGCAGCAGGTAACACAAGTGTTGGGTCGACCCCTGGTACGGCTGGAGCTCGAGAAGATCCACGCCAACCAGGCCGGCATCGAGGACCACCAAAAGGGGCTTGACTGTAGTTCGTAACTTTGCGAACATGAGGGTGCGATGAGCCACATCCAGGTGGTCATGTACCGTGAAGAGGACGGCTCGGTGCCGTTTCTCGACTGGTTCGATGACCTGCCGGAGAAAGCTCAGGACAAGTGCCGCGTCCGGCTCGAACGCCTGGCAGCGCTGGGCCATGGGCTTCGCCGACCGGAAGCGGACTACCTGCGCGACAACATCTACAAACTGCGCGTGCGGCTCCGGAGCGCCAACTGCCGGATGCTGTATTTCTTCCACGGGCGGGCCACGGCCGTGCTCTCGCATGGCGTGGTCAAGGAAGATCGGGTTCCCCCGAACGAGATCGACCGCGCGGCCGAGCGGAAACGCCAGTTCGACCGCGACCCGACCCGACACACCTTTGCGGAGGACTAACGATGCCACGCAAGAAGCCGAAGACGACAGACGCCATCGCCATCATCCACCGGCGGCACTATGCTCACCGGCCGGAGCGCGAGACCTCCCTCCAGGAAGAGAGGGCCAACGCGGAAATCGCCCGCAAGATTTACGACTTGCGGAAGGCAGCCGGCCTCAGTCAACGGGCCCTGGCCCACTTGGTCGGCACCACCGCTTCGGTCATCTGCCGGCTGGAGGATGCGGACTATGAGGGCCATTCGCTGGCCATGCTCCAGCGGATCGCCGCCGCCTTGAATAAGCGCGTCGAGATTCGCTTCGTTCCCCGCCAGGCCGCCCTTCACACTGCCTGAGACCATCCCGCTCCGAGTCCGGCCTGGCTGGGGACCTCCGATCTGCCGAAGTGGTCCATCTTCCGGCGATTCGTTGCCAGGGCTCAATAGCGTGCTCGGGTGAGGGAGTGAGGGACCAACAGCGTGCTGCTTGTCAGGTATCAGGGACGTAAGTATCAGGGACGTCTTTGACTAAGTTGACTAGCGCTGACCGGGAATTGTCCCCACCGGTTCGCGTTCCGCCTAGTCTTGTGGCCGTGGTCGGTCGGCCCCCTGGCCGCTGCGCCGCCTCGGGGAGCGGCGGCCGGCCGCGGCCGACTTCCAACTTCCTCTTCGGTGTTTCCTGGACCGCGCCCGCCGTTGTCTCCGTCGCCTATCTGTGGTAGCCTGGCGGCGGTGCATCGGTTCGAGGTTCAAGGTTCGAGGTTAAGTAAGACCTCGAACCAGCCCTGTACCCCGGTCGCTACGACTCTGCTCGCGGCGTTGTCTCTCCCCCCTGTCTGTGGTAGCCTTCACCGGTCCACGGGCTCGAGGTTCTGAGCCGCCGCACCTCGAACCGCAGCACCGGTTAACCCTTTCCGAAGGAGAAGCCTTCGGCGGTTCTCCCGTTCGAGGTTCAAGGTTCGAGGTTGGAGAACCGCAGCATCCCGAACCGGCCAACCTGGAACTCCTCCAAAGGAGGCCACATGATTCCCCGCTACTCGCGGCCTGCCATGGCCGCCGTCTGGGAGCCAGAGAACCGGTTCGCCATCTGGCTCAAGATCGAGATCCTGGCGTGTGAGGCGTGGGCCGAGCTGGGGAAGGTGCCCCGGGAGGCCGTCGAGGAGATCCAGGCCAAGGCCGGCTTCGACATCGCCCGCATCGACGCCATCGAGCGCGAGGTCAAGCACGACGTCATCGCCTTCCTCACCGCGGTGGGCGAGCGGGTGGGGCCGGCGTCCCGCTACATCCACCTCGGCCTCACCTCGTCCGACATCCTGGACACGGCGCTGGCCTGTCAGATGCGAGAGGCGGCCGACCTCCTCCTGGAGGACGTGGGCGAGGTGGAGCGGGTCCTGACGGACCTGGCGCTGAAGCATCAGGGCACGGTCATGATCGGCCGCACCCATGGGATCCACGCCGAGCCGACGACCTTCGGCCTCAAGCTAGCCATGTGGCTAATGGAGGCGCGGCGGGCCCGGGAGCGCCTCGTGCGGGCGAAGGAGATCGCCAGCTACGGCAAGCTGTCCGGCGCCGTGGGGACCTTCGCCAACGTCCCGCCCCGGGTCGAGGAGTACGTCTGCGAGCGGCTGGGGCTTAAGCCGGAGCCTGTCTCCACCCAGATCATCCAGCGGGATCGGCACGCCGAGTACATGGCCGCCCTGGGCATCGTGGGTGCCTCGCTGGACAAGTTCGCCACCGAGATCCGGCACCTCCAGCGCACCGAGGTCCGCGAGGTGGAGGAGCCGTTCTCCGAGGGGCAGAAGGGATCCTCGTCCATGCCCCACAAGCGCAACCCGGTGGCCTGCGAGCAGATCTCGGGGCTGTCGCGCCTGCTCCGGTCCAATGTGCAGGCTGCCCTGGAGAACGTAGCGCTCTGGCACGAGCGGGACATCAGCCACTCCTCCGTGGAGCGGGTCATCCTGCCCGACAGCACCATCCTCCTGGACTATCTGCTGGTCCGCTTCCGGGAGATCCTGGAGGGGATGCGGGTCTATCCCGAGAACATGCGGCGCAACCTGAACGCGACCCGTGGCGTCATCTTCTCCCAGCAGGTCCTGCTCAGCCTGGCCAAGGCCGGCGCCTCGCGCGAGGCGGCCTACCGGATGGTCCAGCGGAATGCCATGCGGGCGTGGGAAGAGGGCGAGGAGTTTAAGACGCTCCTCCTGAATGATCCCGAGGTGCGCGCGGTCCTGGGCGAGGCCGAAATTGAAAGCTGCTTCGATCTGGGGTATCATCTGCGCCACGTCGAGGAGATCTTCCGTCGCGTCGGGCTGAGCAGCAGCCCGGACGACGCGGCGAGAAAGGTCGCAGGGTAGGACGGATGGAGCGGGGGCGGAAGATCTACGAGGGGAAGTGGAAGATCCTGTACGAGACCCAGGATCCCGCCCTGCTCATCCAGCGGTTCAAGGATGTGCCGCTGCTTGCGCCGAGCGCGCCCCGGATGCGGGTGCCCAAGCGTGGGGCCATGAAGAATCAGATCTCGGCGGCCATATTCGCGCTGCTCCAGAAGAACGGGATCCCCACCCACTTCGTGGAGGTGCTGAGCGAGCGAGACATGCTGGTACGACGGCTCGAGATGATCCGCCTAGAGGTGGTCCTGCGGAACATCGCGGCCGGCAGTCTCGCCAAGCGGCTGGGGATGGAGGTGGGGACCACGCTCGCTGCCCCGGTCCTGGAGTTCTATTACAAGAGCGACGCCCTCGGTGACCCGCTCTTGAACGAGTATCATGTCCGGGCCCTGGGCCTGGCCAGCTCCGAAGAGCTGCGGGCCATTCGCGAGACGACCTTCCGTGCCAACGGGGTGCTGCTGCCGTTCTTCGCCGAGCGCGAGATCCTGCTGGCCGACTTCAAGCTGGAGTTCGGT
This sequence comes from uncultured bacterium, assembly GCA_964644725.1. Taxonomy (GTDB): domain Bacteria; phylum Methylomirabilota; class Methylomirabilia; order Methylomirabilales; family 2-02-FULL-66-22; genus 2-02-FULL-66-22. Next base: position 4,852 of record CAZXXV010000142.1, on the reverse strand, counting down.
CGGCATAAGGGTGCGCTCCTGGTGGGAGACGAGCTGACACCGGATGGCTGCCGCTTCTGGGACCGGACGACGCGGGCGAATCTGGGCAAAGATCGGGCGCGGCGCAGCCCGGCCCGCGAGGCCGCCGCCTATCAAGAGATCTTCCGACGGGTGTGCAGCTAAGAACCCGACAGCGAGACCCGACAGGGACAGCGATCCGCTCGTGCCAGGAGTTCGGCGCATTCCCCGCTTCACGGAGAGGCCACCCATGCTTGAAGCCCGGATTCACGTCACGCTCAAGAAGAGTGTCCTGGACCCGCAAGGCGACACCGTCCGGAGCGGCCTGGCGTCCCTGGGCTTCCAGGGCGTGACTGACTGTAGGATCGGGAAGTTCATGGTGCTGCGGCTCGACGAGCAGGACATGGCCAAGGCCAAGGCCCAGGTGGACGAGATGTGCCGGAAGCTCCTGGCCAATCCGGTCATCGAGGACTACGTCTTCCAGATCACCGAGGTGGCCGAATGAAGTGGGGTGTCCTCATCTTCCCGGGGACCTGGAGCCATCAGGATTTCGCCCACGTCTTCCAGGATGTCCTGAAGGTGGACTGGGGCTACATCTGGCATAAGGATACCTCCGTGGCGGGATATGACTGCCTGTTCCTGCCGGGCGGATTCGCGCACGGGGACTACCTACGCTGCGGGGCGATCGCCCGCTTCTCCCCGATCATGGACGCGGTGATCCGGTTCGCGAAAGACGGCGGACCGGTCATGGGGAGCTGCAATGGGTTTCAGATCCTCTGCGAGGCTGGCCTCTTGCCCGGGGCCCTGCTCCGCAACACGTCCCTCCAGTACCGGTGCCGCTGGGTCCATGTCCGGACGGAGCGTTGTGACACGCCGTTCACGCGGACGGTGCGTCCTGGCCAGGTCCTGAAGATCCCGATCTCGCATGGCGAGGGGCGGTACTTCGCGCCGTCCGAGACGCTGGCCAGGCTCCAGGCCAATGGCCAGATCATCTTCCGCTACAGCACGCCGGACGGACACATCACCGACGAGGCGAACCCGAACGGATCCCTGGAGAACATCGCCGGGGTCTGCAACGAGGGCAGAAACGTCCTCGGGCTCATGCCCCACCCGGAGCGGGCGAGCGAAGCCCTGCTGGGCTCCGAGGATGGCCGGCGGTTGTTCGATTCCATGCTCACTGCGGCCCTCCGGCGCTGAAG
>CAZXXV010000142.1:0-3556 GCA_964644725.1 uncultured bacterium | reverse complement strand
CTGGTGACCCGGAATGCGCGAACCCAGCGTCATCACCCCTGAGTTAATCGCCCAGCATGGCATCACGCCCGAAGAGTACCAGCGGATCCGCGCGATCCTGGGGCGCGAGCCGAACTTCACGGAGCTGGGAATCTTTTCCGTGATGTGGTCGGAGCACTGCAGCTACAAGAGCTCGCGCGTCCACCTCAAGCAGTTCCCGACGCAGGGGAAGTGCATCCTGCAAGGACCAGGGGAGAACGCGGGCGTCGTGGACATCGGCGACGGCCTGGCCATCATCTTCAAGATGGAGAGCCACAACCACCCCTCCTTCATCGAGCCGCACCAGGGCGCGGCCACGGGCGTGGGGGGCATCATCCGGGACATCTTCACCATGGGCGCCCGGCCCATCGCCCTCATGGATCCCTTGCGGTTCGGCACCTTGAACATCGGCAAGTCGCGCTACCTCGTGGGCGGGGTGGTGGGGGGGATCGCGGCCTACGGGAACGCGGTGGGGGTCCCGACGGTGGGGGGCGAGCTCTGCGTCTCCGAGACGTACGCGGGCAATCCCCTGGTGAACGTGATGTGTCTCGGCATCGCGCCGAAGGATCGCATCTTCCTGGCCCGGGCCAGCGGCGAGGGGAATCCGGTCGTCTACGTGGGGGCCAAAACGGGCCGGGATGGGATTCACGGGGTCACCATGGCCTCCGAGACGTTTGATGAGGCGTCGGAGGAGCGCCGGCCGACGGTGCAGGTCGGCGACCCGTTCAAGGAGAAGCTGCTCATCGAGGCGTGCCTGGAGTTGATGGCCGGGGATGCCGTCGTGGGGATCCAGGACATGGGGGGAGCGGGGCTGACCTGCTCCACGTGCGAGATGGCCAGCCGGGGCGGGACCGGGATCGAGATCGACCTGGCCGAGGTGCCGCGCCGCGAGACGGGCATGATCCCGTACGAGGTGATGCTCTCCGAGTCCCAGGAGCGGATGCTCCTGGTCGTGCGGCACGGGACCGAGCAGCAGGTCATGGACATCTTCCACAAGTGGGACCTGGATGCGGTGATCATCGGGCAGGTGACCGGGGACGGCCTGATGCGGGTCAAGGACGGGGATCGGGTGGTGGCGGAGATCCCGGCCAGGGCCCTGGCAGAGGAAGGGCCGGTCTATCACCGGCCCATGCAGCGCCCCGCCTACCTGGACGAGACCGAGCGGGCGGATCTCGCCGGGCTGCCTCTTCCGGCGAAGCTGGATCAGGTCCTCCTCGACCTGCTGGGCTCGCCCAACATCGCGTCCAAGCAGCCGGTCTGGCAGCAGTACGATCACATGCTGTTCTGCAGCACGGTGGTGGAGCCGGGATCGGACGCCGCCGTTCTGCGGGTCCAGGGCACGCGGAAGGGCCTGGCCCTGGCGGCCGACGGGAACGGGCGCTACACCTACCTCGACCCCTACGAGGGCGGGAAGCTGGCCGTGGCCGAGGCGGCCAGAAACGTGGTGTGCGCCGGCGCCCGGCCGCTCGCCATCACGAATTGCCTGAACTTCGGCAGCCCGGAACGCCCCGAGATCATGTGGCAGTTCGCCGAGGCGGTCCGGGGGATGGCCGATGCCTGTCGGGCGCTCGGAACACCCGTGACCGGGGGGAATGTCAGCTTCTACAACGAGACGCTGGGGACCGCGATCTTCCCCACACCCATCGTCGGGATGGTGGGCCTCCTGGAGGATATCTCCCACGCCACCAGCCAATGGTTCAAGGCCGAGGGGGACGTGGTCTTCCTGCTGGGGGAGACCTTCGAGGAGCCGGGCGGCAGCGAGTACCTCAAGGTCGTGCACGGCATGGAGGCGGGGCGACCGCCGCGCCTCCACCTCGCCCGGGAGCGGGCGGCGCAGCAGGCCTGCCTCGAGGCGATCCGGGCCGGCATCGTATCCTCGGCCCACGACTGCGCCGACGGGGGCCTGGCGGTGGCCCTGGCCGAATGCTGCATGGTCCCGCGTGCCGCGGGACTGGGGGCCAGGCTGGAAGTGCCGGGCGACATGCGACCGGATGTGCTGCTCTTCGGCGAGTCGGCCTCGCGCATCGTGGTGAGCGTGCGACCGGAACACGCGGAGCACCTGCGTGGCATCGCGCGGCGCCAGCGCGCGCCGTGCGCGGAGCTGGGCGTGGTGGGCGGGGATCACCTGAGGCTCCATGGGCGACGATTCACCCTCGACCTGTCGGTGGAGGCGATCCACTGGGCCTGGAGCACGGGCCTCTCCCGTTCTCTGAAGTGACATCGCGATTCCATTATGCGGAAGAGAGGACTCCATGAAGACGATCAACATCGGCATCCTGGGGATGGGGACGATCGGGTCGGGTGTGGTGAAGCTCCTCCAGGACCATTCCGCCCTCCTGGACCGGAGGGTCGGCGCGCGGCTGCGCATCCGCAAGATCGCCGAGATCGGCCCCCCCCGGATCCCCGTGGACGGGAAGCTGCTCACCGCCGACGCCATGGAGGTCATCAACGATCCCCAGGTGGACATCGTGGTGGAGTTGATCGGTGGGACCAGCGCTGCCCGGACGCTCTGCCTGGAGGCGGTGAACAAGGGGAAGCACCTGGTCACGGCCAACAAGGCCCTGCTGGCCGAGCACGGCCTGGAGATCTATCAGGCCGCAGCGGCGAAGCGCGTGGACCTGGGCTTCGAGGCCAGCGTGTGCGGGGCCATCCCCATCATCCGGTCGGTGCGCGAGGGCCTGGTGGCGAACCAGATCCAGTCCATCATGGGCATCGTCAACGGGACCACGAACTACATCCTGACCAAGATGACCGAGACCGGCCAGCCCTTTGCCGACGTCCTGGCCGAGGCGCAGGCCAAGGGGTACGCCGAGGCCGACCCGAGGCTGGACGTGGGTGGCCTGGACGCGGCCCACAAGCTGCAGATCCTGGCCTCCCTGGCCTACAATGCGTACATCCGGTTCTCCGACATCTACATCGAAGGCATCCAGAAGATTGAGGCCACCGACATCGCCTTCGCGCGGGAGCTGGGCTACCGCATCAAGCTCCTGGCCATCGCCAAGGAGGAATCCGGCGAGCTGGAGGTGCGGGTCCATCCCACCATGATCCCGGAGGGGCACCTCCTGGCCTCGGTCGGCGGCGCGTTCAACGCCGTGCACATCCGCGGCGATTCCGCCGGATCGCTGATGTTCTCGGGCCGGGGCGCTGGGCAGATGCCCACAGCCTCCTCGGTGGTGGCCGACATCGTGGAGATCGCCCACAACATCATCTTCCGCCGTCCCTCCCGCGCGTTGCTGCTCCCCACCGGGACGATGGGTGAGGGCATCGCCCTGAAGCCCATGGAGCGCATCCGGAGCCGGTACTACCTGCGGGTCATGGCGGTGGATAAGCCGGGCGTTCTGTCCAGGATTTCGGGTGTGCTGGGCGAGCACAACATCAGCATCGCCTCGGTGATCCAGAAGGGCCGGGCCGAGCAGGCCGCCGTCCCCGTGGTCATGCTGACGCACGAGGCCACGGAAGGCGACATGCAGAAGGCCCTCAAGCGCATCAACCACCTCGAGGTGGTCGCAGGGGATACGGTCTGCATCCGGGTCGAAGG
>CAZXXV010000141.1:0-9068 GCA_964644725.1 uncultured bacterium | reverse complement strand
TACCTCTATGTGAGAGCGAAAGTGTTTCCCACTATCTATTTCAGTCTCGCGGGTTCGTCAAGTCCTCCTCTTGTGTCAGCCTTTGACCGCCCCGGCGCCCCAGCCGCGGATGAGATACCGCTGCACGGTCACGAAGAAGATGAGCGCCGGGATCGTGATCATCATCCCGGCCGCCATGATCAGCCCCCAGTCGATGAGGGCGGAGTGGAAGAGGTCCTGTACGCCCACCGGCAGGGTCTTCAGCTCGTCCGAGGCGATGAGGATCCGGGTGAAGATGTAGTCGTTCCAGGCCAGGATGAAGGTGAAGATGGAGGTCGCGATGATCCCCGGCAGCGCCAGCGGGAGTACCACATAGACCACCGCACGCAGCCGCCCGGCGCCGTCCACCAGGGCGGCCTCTTCCAGCTCGATGGGAATGGTCTCGAAGAAGGCCCGCATCAGCCAGAGCGTGAAGGGGAGGCAGAAGGAGGTGAAGGCCAGCACCAGGGCGAAGTGGGTGTTCTCGATCCCGGCCTTCTTGACCAGGATAAAGAAGGGGATCACCACCATGATGGGGGCGAACATGTAGGTGCAGAGGATGAGCCCAGCGATCTTCTCCCGCCCGGGATAGCGGTAGCGGGTGAGGCTGTAGGCTCCGGCCGCGCTCACCGCCATGGTCAGGAGCACCGCCAGCCCCGAGACGGTCAGGCTGTTCCAGAAGTAGATGAGGAAGTTGGTGGCGGTGAAGAGCCGCTGGAAGTTCTCCAGCGTGGGGTCCTGCGGGATGAAGGCAGGCGGCTGGGCGAACACCTCCGCCGCTGGCTTCAGGGAGGTCGAGACCATCCAGAAGAAGGGGAAGGCCGCCTGGAGGACCAGGAGTCCTGCCCCGAGGTAAATGGACCCGCGCGCCGAGAGGCGCCTGAGCCGCCAGATGCTCATCCGATGTCGGCCTCCTCGCGGAACAGCCCGAAGTAGACCACCGTGCTCACAATCAGGATCGCGAACATGATGACGGCCAGGGCCGCCCCCAGGCCGGCCTGATAGTAGGTGAGCGTCCGCATGTAGGCGTAGACGGGGAGCGTGCGGATGAAGCGGCCGGCCCCCGCACCCTCCCCCATCAGCCACACCGTGTCGAACTTCGTGAACATCCAGATGCTCCGGAGCAGGATGACCACGAACAGGATGCCCCGGATCTGGGGAAGCGTGACGTGGGTGAAGCGCCGGAGGGCCGAGGCCCCGTCCACCTTGGCGGCCTCGTACAGCTCCTCGGGGATGGTCTGCAGCCGGGCCAGGATGGAGAGCAGGACGAACGGGAAGAACTGCCAGATGCTCATCACGATGGTGGAGAGCATGATGTGGTCGGCGCCCAGCCAACTGATCGGGTCGTGCACGATCCCCAGGGCCAGGAGCCAGTAGTTCACGACGCCGTACGTGTCGTTGAGCAGCCACTTCCAGAGGATCACCGCCACGATGGTGGGGATCATGTAGGGGAAGAGGACGATCCCGCGCACCAAGCCGCGCCCCAGGAACGACTCATTCAGGATCAGCGCCGCCGCCACGCCCAGGATCAGTTGGAACAGGATCGTCCAGAACGAGTAGACCACGCCCAGCCAGAGGCTGGTCCAGAATTCCGCATCGCCCCACAGGTAGATGTAATTCTCCAGGCCGATGAACCGTTCCTGCGGAAAGAACGAATGCTTCTCCAGCAGACTGAGCCAGATGGAGTAGGCGACCGGATAGAGGGTAAGGGCCAGGATCAGGACGAGGGCGGGCGAAACGACGAGGAAGCCTACGAGCTGCTGGCGCCACGGCTGTCCTCGCGTGGGGTGTTGTGTCATTGGCACGGCAGGGAGCCCCAGGGGGCGCCCCCGAGTCGAGGGCGCCCCCTGGGGGAGATTGGTGAATGGAAGCCTTCCCGTTCCGAACGGCTTCCAGGCGTGGGAACTACCACCGCTTGTAACCGAGGTTGGTGATCAGCTCCTCGGCCCGGGCCTGGGCCTTGGCCGCCGCCTGCGCCGACGGCATTCCCCGGACGGCGTCCGTCACCATGTCTGGAACGATGCCCGACCCGAGGATCTCGAGCCCGAAGGGCAGCCGCAGGTCGTCCCACTCGACGATCAGTGTCGGCTTCGCCTGCGCGGTCTCGAAGTAGCGGTACTGCATGTCCTGCCATTCTTTCCACTTGCGGACCGTCTCGTTGGCCTGGTAGGCGGGGTTGGCCCGGACCGACTTCAGGGTGGGCAGCAAGTGGATGGGCACCGTGTGCAGGTACTTGATGTAGTTCTCCTCCTTGAAGAAGAACTTCAGGAACTCGGCCGCCTCCTCGGGATGCCTGGCGTTCTTGAAGATCATCCAGGGCTCGGCATCGATCTGGGCGGCCGTCTCCTTCCCGGACGGCCCGTGGGGCTTCACCATCACGCCGAAGTGCTCGGGATCGGCCATCTCCTTCGGGGTGTACTTCTCGATGTACCCCGTGCCCCGACCGTAGCCCTGGTATAGCATGGCCGCCTTCCCCGTCGCCAGATTGGCGAAGGTGTCCAGGTAGCCGTGGCCCAGCCAGCCGGGCGGCAGGACGGTGGCGCTCAGTTTCTTGTAGAAATCCAGCACCTCGACGACCTGCTTCTCGGTGAATGTGGGTCGCCCGGTCTTGAGATCGAAAAGCCGCCCGCCGTTGGCCTTGGTGAGCTCTCCGACGGCAATGTTGATGAAGAGGCCCACGCCGGGCAGGGACAGGCCGTACCGGGTCACCCGGCCGGACGCGTCCCGCTCCATCATGGCCTCGGCCACCTTGATGAAGTCATCCCAGGTTTCCGGTGGCTTCAACCCCTTCTGCCTGAAGACGTCCTTGCGGTAGATCAAGAGGGATGTGGCCGCCGAGTGGGGAATCCCATAGTACTTCCCGTCGTGCAGGCATTGGCGCCGGACGGCCTCCCAGATGTTGTCTCGCCCGATGGCGGCGGCGATGTCTTCCTGATCCCGCAGGAGGCCCTTGGCGTAGAAGGACGCGCACGTGACGGCCTGTCCATGGCTGGCATCCGGGGGCGCCCCCGCCGCCAGGGCTGCCGTCAGCTTGGCCTCCAGGTCGCCCCAGGCCAGCGCTTCCTGCTTCACCGTGATGTCCGGGTGCAATTTCTCGAAGTCATTGATGATCTGCTGGAACGCCGCCACCGACTGGGGCTCCGTCTCCGTGTGCCAGATCCGGACGACCTTCTTCTCACCTCCCCAGGCGAATGGCGTCACCCCCAGGAACAGAACCAGACATGCGATCGCTATGCCTCGTCTCATGACCCTTCCTCCTCCCCGCAGGGAAGACCCGCCCACCGACGGTTCCCCCCCGAACCCTCAGCGCGGATCCCGGTCGGCAAACAACACCCCTCCACGCCCCCAGTCCGTCCGTGGCACGTTCTCGAAGATCACGTGGACGCCGTCCAGGGGCGTGTTGGCGATCCGCGAGACGGCCTCGCTGATGACCTTGGTCAGCTCCCGCTTCTGCTCCGGCGTCCGCCCGTCCAGGAGACGGATGGTAATGACCGGCATGGCTATGCCTCACCTCCTCTCTTGGACGATGCGATGGGAAAGCCGAGGCGCTGCGAGACCTCCCGCGCCGCGGCCCGCGCGCTCTCGGCCATGCGTGACAGGACCTGGTCGGGCAGCCGCGGGCTGGGACCCGAGATGCTCAGCGCGGCCACCACCGACCCCCGATGGTTCACGATCGGCGCCGCCACGCAGCGAAGGCCGAGGCTGCACTCCTCGTCGTCGATGGCGAAGCCCTGCGCTCGAACCCTGGCCAGCGCCGTCCCCAGGGTGCGGCGGTCGCCGATGGTCCGCGGGGTCAGGCGTTCCAGCCGGCGACCGTGAAGCCGCCGCGCCACCTCCGCCGGTTCCAGGGCGGCGAGCAGCACCTTCCCCAGCGCCGTGGCGTGCGCCGGCGCCCCGCCCCCTACCTCCAGGTGCATGCGCAGAAGGTGTCGGCTCTCCACCTTGTGCAGGTTCACCACCCGCGTCCCGTCCAGCACCCCCAGATTCACCGTCTCGCCCGTCTCGGCTGCGAGCCGCTGCATGGCCGGGTTGGCGACCTCCCGGAGCCCGAAGCGGTCGGTGGCGGGGCTCCCCACGGCGAACAGCCGGTAGGTGAGCTGGTACCGGTCGGTCTGCGGACTCTTCTCCACGTAGCCGCGCCTGGCCAGCGTCGCGAGCAGCCGGTACACGGAGCTTTTCCCCAGGCCGAGCTTCCTGGCCAGGTCGGTCACGCCCATCTCATGAACGGTTCCGAGAGTCTCCAGGATGGAGAGGGCCGCCTCGACGGCGGGCGCGGCGTACGGCGGTCTGGGCGGCATGGCGTTCGGGATAGGCCGATTCAACGGGTGGAACAAAGTTCAACATACGCGAACGCAAGGTCCCCGTCAAGTCCTATTCTGTTCCCGGTGCTGAGAGTGGTCGTAGGCCACACGGCGACTTTTCGGTCCTCCACACTTCCATACATATTCAGCCGCGTGATGGACAGGCATCATGCGGTTGGCCAAAGATGGTATACACTTCTTGACGCGGATTCGCATACGGCGTCCCTTTCGTCGAAAGGGCTCATCTTCTAATGGATTCCTTGCGGGCGTACAACCACCTCGAGAGCGCCATCCTCACCGGCAAGCTGAAGCCCAGGGAACGCCTGGTGGAGAAAGATCTGGCGGAACGGCTGGGGATGAGCCGGACGCCCATCCGGGAGGCGCTGCGGCGTCTGGAGGAGCGCGGCATGGTTCGTATCCTCCCTCACCGCGGGGCGGTTGTCTCGGACATCTCCCCGTCGGACGTGGAGAACATCTACGCGGTCCGGACTTATCTGGAGGTGCTCGCCGCTCGGCTGGCCGCCCAGCGCATCAGCCCCGAGGGCCTGGACCGGGTTGCTGAGATGGAGGCGGCGCACGCGAAACTGGCCGGCGGGAGAGACGTCCGGGCGCTCATGCTGGCCAACGACCGCTTTCACGATTCCATCTACGTCGCAACCGAGAACCCCTGCCTGGTCGAGCTGATTCAGCAGCTTCGGCGGCAGGTCCACGTGGTCCGCTTCAACGCCTGGGCTCAGCCCGAACGAATCGCGCGGAGCCTCGCTGAGCATCGCCAGATGGTGCAGGCCATGGAGGTGCGCGACGAGGATCGCCTGGCAGAGCTGACTCAGGAACATCTTCGGATTGCCAAGGACACCTATCTCTCGTATTTGGAGACGTTACCGGGATCTCCCGCGGGGGCAGAGAACAACGGAGGGGCCGCTGCTCTTGGCGTGGAACGTGGGAACGATCTGGGAGACAAACGGGGCTGCAGGGGATGACGCGGCAAAGGAGTGATTCGTGACGCAGCAACAGAAGAAGTACCGCTTCCTGTTGTACGAAGCCATGCACGAGGCAGGAACCAGCCTTCTGCGGCAGCACGGCGAGGTGATCACGGCCCCGGCTCTGGACGAGGCGACGCTGGTGTCGGTAGTGCGGGAGGTGGACGCCATCGTGATCCGCGCCAACGGCAAGGTGACCCGGGCCGTGATGGAAGCGGCACCGAGGCTCAAGGTCGTCGGCCGCCACGGGGTCGGGCTGGAAAACGTTGACGTCGCCACGGCGACGGAGCGGGGCGTCTGGGTCGTGAACACACCCGAGGCCAACAGCGAATCGGTGGCCGAGCACTTCGTGGTTCTGGCCCTCGCCCTGTCCAAGCGCTTCCTGGAGTCGGACCAGGATCTCCGGGCCGGGAAGTGGAACGTCCGGTACGAGTACATCGGCCGCGAACTCTACGGCAAGATGCTGGGCATCGTCGGCTTCGGCAGGATCGGGCGGACCACGGCACGGATCTGCCACCACGGTTTCGGGATGCCGGTCCTCTACTACGATGTGGTGGCAGCGCCCCCCGGTGTGGAGGGGGAGACCAAGGCGAAGCAAGTGAGCTTGGAAGAGCTGCTCCGCACGGCGGATTACGTCTCCCTGAATCTCCCCCTCACCCCGGAGACCCGCCATATCATCGGGCGCGAGCAAATCCGGATGATGAAGCCCACGGCCTATCTGTTGAACCTGGGGCGCGGCCCCCTGTGGGACGAGAAGGCGGTGCTGGAGGCCCTGGAGCAGAAGTGGATCGCCGGCGTCGGCACCGACGTCTTCGAGGAGGAGCCGACGGCCAAGGACAACCCCCTGTTCCGCTTTCGGAACTTCATGTGCACACCGCACATGGCGGCCCACACCGAGGAGGCCATGCGGCGGATGAGCCTGGTGGCTGAAGACATCGTTGCGGTCCTGCAAGGGCGCGAGCCGCGCTGGCTGGCCAACCGGCCGAAGCGCTAGCCCCTCTCCCTCGCCCTCTCCCCCCACCCGGAGGGTACCCGGGGGAGAGGGTGGGGTGAGGGGGAAACGGGAAGGGTTGAGTTATGGCCTTGCCGAATGTCGTTCGTGTGAGACAAGAGTTCGACCGGACGCGCCTCGAGGATCCTTGCGGGGCGGTGGCGGCAGGCCTGCGCAACCTGGGCCTGGCGGGGAAGCTCAAGCCCGGCGCCCGCGTCGCCATCACCGCCGGCAGCCGAGGCATCAACAATCTGGTGGCCATGACCCGAGCGGCGGCCGACGCGGTCAAATCTATGGGAGGGCAGCCCTTCATCGTTCCGTCCATGGGCAGCCACGGTGGCGCGACGGACGATGGTCAGAAGAACCTTCTGGCCGACCTTGGCATCTCCGAGGCCAGCATGGGCTGCCCCGTCGTCTCGTCCATGACGGTGGAAGAGATCGGGCGGACGTCGAACGGCACCCCGGCCTACCTGGATCGCAACGCCCTGCACGCCGACGGGATCGTCGTCATTAACCGGGTGAAGCCGCACACGGCCTTCCGGGGCGAGATCGAGAGCGGCCTGTGCAAGATGCTGGCGGTGGGCCTGGGGAAGCACAAGGGCGCCCAGCAAATGCACAAGGCCGGGCTCGGCCCGACCCTCGTCGAGGCGGCCCGGCTGATCCTGGCCCGGGCCCCGGTGCTGGCCGGCATCGCCATCCTGGAGAATTCCCTGGACGAGACGGCCGAGATCCACGTCGTCCCACCGGAGCGTTTCGAGGAGATTGATCGCACGTTGCTCGAGCGGGCCTGGCAGGTGCTGCCCCGCATTCCTTTCGATCCCCTCGACGTCCTGGTGGTGGACGAGATGGGGAAGAACATCAGCGGGACCGGGATGGACAATAACGTGATCGGCATCGGCCCGCGGGTCGGCGGCAAGATGGAGATGGGACACCCGGCCGTCGTGGCCATCGTGGTCCTGGGCCTCACGCCCGAGACCCACGGGAACGCCAACGGCGTCGGCCTGGCCGATATCACCACGCGGCGGCTGGTGGATTCGATTGACTACAAGGCGACGTACACCAACGTCCTCACCACGCGACTCTGGTCAGCCGGCCGCCTGCCCGTGATCATGGAGACCGACCGGGAAGCCATTGAAGTGGCGGTGGGCGAGACCCCGCCGGGTGAGGTGCGCTTCGTGCGAATAAAGGACACGCTCCACTTGGAAGAGCTGGAGATCTCGGAGGCATTGCTGCCCGAGGCAAAAAAGGCCGGGCTGGCCGTCGTCCGGGGACCGCAGCCGCTCTCGTTCGACGAGGCGGGACGCCTGCGTGCCTGGTGATACGCATCCACGCTGTCGCTGTCGGATTTCGCTGTCGGAATTCGCCCGAAGGCGCGAGAGGAGCGATATGCCCAAGCCGGTGGTGATCTCGATCAACGAGAACCTGTGCAAGGGGGCGGACGGCTGCGGGATCTGCCTGGCCCTCTGCCCCAAGGACGTCTTCAAGATCGCCGAGCGCCTGACGGCTCGGGGCATCCGTCTCCCCGTCGTGGAGAAGATCACCGCCTGCACTAAGTGCGAGAACTGTGTGATCTACTGCCCCGACATGGCCATCGTCGTCCGGCTTCAAGAAGTTCCTGAGGCAGCAGAAGCGGTCCGCGAAGCCGCGCAATGATGATTGGTGATTGCAGATTGAGGATTGTTGATTGAGGAGCAATCGAAAATCCACAATCACAAATCAACAATGACTTCCTTAGGCCGTGATCTCTCGATCTTACGTCGGAATGGAGTCCAGAATGGCTAAAGGCGCAGTATTGAGCGGGCGTCACTTCATGATGGGGAACATCGCCTGCGCCGAGGGGGCGCTGGCTGCGGGCTGCCGCTTCGCGGCGGGCTATCCCATTACGCCCGCGACCGAGGTGGCGGAGCGGCTGGCCGAGCGGCTCCCCACGGTAGGCGGCACCTTCCTCCAGATGGAGGACGAGATCGCCTCCATCGCGGCCGTGATCGGGGCATCCTGGGGCGGCATGAAGGCCATGACCGCCACCTCCGGTCCCGGGATCAGCCTGATGCTGGAGAACATCGGGTTCGCCCTCGGGACCGAGACGCCCTGCGTGATCGTGAACGTCATGCGGGGTGGCCCGACTACCGGGATCCCCGCCGTGGAGCTTCAGGGAGACGTGATCCAGCCTCGCCGCGGCTCGCACGGGGATTACCAGATCATCGCCCTAGCCCCCAGCTCGGTCCAGGAGGTGTTCGACTACACCGTGGAGGCCTTCAACCTGGCCGAGCGATACCGCACCCCCGTCTTCGTCCTGAGCGACGCCTTCCTCGGCCACATGCGCGAGGAACTGATCGTGCCCGACGCGGCGCAGATCCCGATCGTGGACCGTAAGCTCTTTCCACCCGACAAGGACTCGGAAACGTTGCCCGCCTTCCTCGATGAGGATGTGGCCCCCATGCCGGTCTTCGGCCGGGGGCACAAGGCGCACGTGACCAGCTCCTGCCACGATGCGTACGGCCGGCGGAACGTGATCGATGCCAAGGCCCTGGATCTGTTCATCCGGAAGCTGAACGACAAGATCGAGAAGCACCGGGACGAGATCATTCGCGTGGCGTCGGACGCGGAGGGGGCAGAGATCGTCCTGGTCAGCTACGGGTCCGTCTTCCGCTGCGCACAGGCGGCCGTGGAGGCGAGCCGGGCCGAGGGGTTGCCCCTGGGGTCGTTCAAGCTGGGGACCCTGTGGCCCTTCCCCGACCGGGAGATCGCGGCGCTGGCGGAGCGGGCCCGCCACCTGAT
>CAZXXV010000140.1:0-9115 GCA_964644725.1 uncultured bacterium | reverse complement strand
ACTCGGCGCCGCGGATGCCGCCGGCGGGATGAGCACGCTGTCGAAGGTGCTGCGGCATGCGTCCGTCGCGATGACCGAGCGATACACCCACCTGACCCGGGGCGACCTGAAGGCGGCGGTGAACCGGAACCCTGTGAGTGAGTGAGGGGCGAATAAACGAGGTTGCCTTGACCTTGGTTGACAAGGGCCACCGTTAGAGTCTAATCTTCTTCCACGGGTCCTGCAGCAAGGGAGGAGGAGGTATGCTGACTGACGCCATCGCACGGAAGCTGGACATGAAGCCGGGAGACCTGGAGAGGGAATCCTTGCAGGCGTACCTGGAGGGCCGACGGCGGCAGGTGGAGGCCCAGCTATTCCTGCTAGCGACAAAGCACGGAGTCCGGACTGTCCAGGAGTTTGATGCCGCGATTCAAGGGGGGAAGATCCGAGAGGGCGAAGGGTTCGAGCATTTCTTCGCCTTCGACCAGCTTGAGGCCCAACGGGACAAGATCCTGGAAGCCCTCAACAGCCTGTCGTGACCTCCCTCGACCCCCCATCACCTCCATGACGGTTCCCTCGACCGGGTAGTTGCCTCGCTGTTCCCGTCTGGTATCGAGGAAGGTTTTCGGGCCTTCATGACCTTCCTGGCTGGCCGCCTTTTCCAAGGCACGACCCCCACCAGAGAGCAGTGAGCATCACCCTGACGAGTGGCGGCGGTAGGGCGGCTCGGGACTCTGCAAACCGGCACTCCAACCGGCACCAAACTTGACCCGGCTTCGGAAGTGTGCGATGCTTAATGCATTGGCGGTACAGAGCATCAGGCTCATAACCGGATGGTCGGAGGTTCGAGTCCTCCTGGGCCCACCAAAATCAGCAAGCGGTTGCGCCCTCTGAGGAGGGCGCGTGGTCAGAGGCCTTCTGCTCCACGATCGGGAATGGTCCCACGGTCGAATTCTTCTGGCGTTCGTCTCTCCTCGCAGCCTAGGGCGTCCCATCGTACGGACGCTTGCTCAAGTCTCCCACTCGATCGCTCGCACTCCAAGGGTGAGTGCTGCGAGAATAAAGCCACTCAGGCCGCGACGTCCCCTTTGCGTCCCCTTCACCACACGAGAGGACGATATCTCTCCTCTCGCTGCAAGAGGGCGAGATGGGAAACGGAAATTCGTCGGTCACCCAGGCCGAGGTGTACGCCGACAATCCTGATGGCCGGTCAGCGGAACTGCTTTCCTTGATCGAAGCGCAGTGCGCCTACATGCGGGCCGAGACTCGGCGGGCCATCGAGGCCTACCTCCTCACCGAGCACCAGGCATTCGCGCAGCGATTCGATCTCGACTACTTCCAGGCCCTTCACGTCAGAGCGGTCGGCGTCAGTGAGCTGACCCTGGCCGATTTGGAACGCTACGTGCCCCAGTGGAAAGCCCTGGTACCGGAGAACCCTGCCGTCCGGGCAGGTGTGATCCGGCGTCTCGCTCTGGCCTACCCCATCGCCCGGGGAGCGGCACCTCGAACATGGGCGGCGCTGGGTGGTGACGATCCCGCGGTGCAGGAAGCCTATCGACACGCGTATGGCACGCCGTTCGAGACTGCCCGCGCTTCCGCACCTGCCGACGACCGCGAAAGGGCAGCCCCTCAGTCCGAGGCTGAGTCCGGCCTGGGCGACCTGGAAGACCGCCTGGAATGGATCAACCTGCCTGGCGGGGCAGTGCTGTTCCGTGAGGGGGAGGAGAGCGATTCCCTGTACGTGATCGTGAGCGGCAGGCTGCGGGCTGTCGTTGTCGGCGAAGATGGCGGGGAGCGCGTCTTGCGCGAGATGAGCCGGGGCGAGATGGTCGGCGAGCTGGGCGTCCTGACCGGGGAGAAGCGCTCTGCCACGATCTACGCGATCCGTGACAGCGCCGTGGTGAAGATGCCGAAAGCCGCGCTCGACCGCTTGATGCAAAGCTATCCGCCCGTGGTGATGCGCATCACCCGCACCATCGCAAATCGTTTGCGCCTGAGCCATGTCACCTCGCGCCCCACAAACACGCTGATGACCTTTGCCCTGGTTCCTGCCGGCGCCAGCGTCCCTGTGGCGGATTTTGCCCGCCGCCTGGCGGGGGCGCTGGCTGCCTACGGCGCGACCTTGCATGTGAACCGTGCGCGGCTGGACGGCTGGCTTGGGGCAGGGGTGGCCGACGCCTCTCCCGACGGCGTCGCCAACTGCCGGATGGTCGCCTGGCTCAGCGAGCAGGAATCGCACTACCGGTATCTTCTCTACGAGGCAGACGCGGCTCCCTCGAATTGGACCAGCCGGTGCATCCGGCAGGCGGATCGCGTCCTGATCCTGGCCGAGGCGAATGCCGATCCACAGCCGCGGGAGACCGAGCGGCAGATGGCGTCCACCGGCACGGCGGCCCGCGCAGAGCTGGTGCTGCTGCATGCTCCGAGCACCCGGCGACCATTGGGCACGCACCGGTGGTTGGAGCCCCGACGCATCCATGGGCATCATCACGTGCGGCAGGATAACGAAGAAGACCTTGAGCGCCTGGTCCGCCGGATCACAGGCCGGGCGCTAGGGTTGGTGCTGAGCGGCGGCGCGGCCCGCGGCTACGCCCACATTGGCGTGTGGCGGGCCCTGCGGGAGGCCGGTTTTCCGATTGACCTCGTGGGCGGGACGAGCATGGGGGCCCTTCTCGGGGCAGGCTATGTGTTGGGGCTGGATGACGAGGGACAGTTGGATCAGCTCCTGCAGAGTTTCGCCTCATCCCGGAAGGTGATCGACGTGACCGTGCCTGTAGTCTCCCTGCTCGCCAGCCGGAAGGTCACGGACATCCTGCAGACCATGTTCGGAGACACGCGCATCGAGGACCTCTGGCGGCCCTTCTTCTGCATCTCCAGCAACTTGACGCGTGCGAAGCCGATGATCCATCGCCAGGGTCCGGTGTGGGAGGCCGTGCGGGCGAGCCTCGCGATCCCAGGTATCTTTTCCCCCGTCCTCTACGAGGGGGACGTGCTCGTGGATGGCGGGGTGTTGAACAACTGGCCCGTGGACGTGATGGCGGAGGAGTTCTCCCAGGGTGGCCCGATTGTGGCCGTGAACATCAATCCTGACCGGGATCTGATCAGGGAGTACAACTTCGGTCCCAGCATCTCGGGCTGGCGGGCGCTTCTGGGCCGGTTGAGCCCGTTCGGCAAGAAGATCGCGGCGCCCTCCATCTTCGAAACGATCGTGCGAACCATGTTGGTCAACGACGTGCAGCGCGCCAGGGCGAAACGCGGCCTGGCAGACCTGCACATTCACCCACCCGTGGAGCGCTACGCCACATTCGACTGGGACCGCTATCCCGAAATCCGGGAAATCGGCTATTGCGCGGCTCAGCAAGCCATTGAGGAGTGGAGGCGCAATCCGTCCGGCTCACGCCTGGCGGAATGCCTGAAGCGCTCATCGGCGGGCTAGGTGAGGAGCGTCTGCACTGGGCCGGAATCGGGGTACGTCCAAGCTCCGTGGTCACCTTCATAGGCCGGCAGCAAGGTCATGACGTGTGAGGACAGTCGCGTGATTCTGGGGATGTCGCCGATTTCACGCTCCGTTCTCTTGCTGGTCATCCTCTTCCTCTGCATTTCCTGCCGGGGTGGCATTCAGGCAGGCCCGGCGGAGACGATTTCCCTTGGAGCCCAGAACCTCGCCGGCGTGGCGGAAGCCGAGCTGGAGGAGAAGATCGCGCGAGACCTCGTGTCGGTCCGGAACATGATCCAAGGGCTCCGAGAACTCGAACAGCACGCCAACGACACGGCATCCGTGCTCGGACGCAGTCCCGCCTCAACCTACACCCAGGCGGAGGACGACCGAATTCGGGGCCTACTCCAGAGCTACCTCAACTACCGCGCGGTGCTGCTCAGGCTCCTTGGGTACTACAGCTCCTACGAAACGATCCGCCGCGAGGACCTGCGCTTTAAGAGTTTCCTGCTGGCCTACGTCTCCAGCCTGACGCTCTTCCGGGAAGGCATCATACTCGTGACCACGTTTCGGGACCGCCCCCGGGCCCGCGCCAAGCTGAATGAACCCGAACTGGTCTGGGGGATCCCGCCCGATATCTTTGAAACGGTCTTCAGCAACATCACCAGCAGGACCAATATCCGGCTCCTGGGGGAGGCCTGGGGGTACTACACCGGCCAGCTTCCACGGATGGCGCACCTTGGGCTCACGCAGGAGACCGAGTACGGCTGGCTCCACGACACCATCCGGGCCGAGCAGCGGTTCATCGAGGAGAACGCCATCGATGTCTGGGCGGGGAAGTGGGACATCCTGTGGCGGCAGGTCCAGGGGCTCCCAAGGGTTCCGGCCTACAATGCCATGGCGATCATGGCAACCTTTGTTGGGAGCGTGAAGATCTGGTTCTCCCGACCCTTAATCAGTCGCGCACAGATCCAGGAACTGAAACAGCTTCTTCAGCCGGGGGACATCCTCTTGGAGCGCCGAAACTGGTATCTGAGCAACGGCTTCCTCCCCGGCTTCTGGACCCACATGGCGCTGTACGTGGGCACGGCCCAAGACCTCGAGCGACGGGGTCTGGCCGAATCCCCCTTCGTCCGGCAGCACCTCGAGAGCTACCGGCGGCCCGACCCGCACGGGAATGAGCGGCGGGTGATCGAGGCCATCGCCGCGGGGGTGGTGTTCTCCTCCCTGGAGGAGACAGCCGGCGATTACCTTGCCGTTCTCCGCCCGCGCGTTTCCGAGGCCCGCAAGAACGCAGCCATCGTGCGGGCGTTCTCCCATTACGGCAAGCCGTACGACTTTGACTTCGACTTCTTCTCCAGCGACAAGCTGGTCTGCTCGGAACTGGTCTACCGCGCCTATGACGAGTTCATCGAGGGGGAGGGCGTCAGATTTCCCCTGGTCCGGATCCTGGGGCGCGACACGCTGCCCGCCGACGAAGTCGTGCGGAAGTTCGCGCGGGAGCGCTGGATGGACGGCGAGCTGGTAGCGGTCGGGCTTCCGCCGGCGAGGCAGCTTGAATTGGTTCTCTTTCTCGACGGGGACACAGCGTCGGGGCGAGCCCGCCCTGCCGGCGTCGAGGACTTCCTCCGAACCGTCGAGCGCTCGACCAGGTAGCTCACCTCGCGTAGTCGGGGACGTCCAGAGAAAAGGAGGGATCCGCCTTGACAACGCAGAAACGGCCGTATCCCCTTGCCGGCCCCCTGCCTCCGCGTACCTTATGACGCCTCCGTGAGTAGGAGGCCGAGGGAGATGAGGGTGGGCCAGTCGATGGGATGAGATGATGAGATGATGGGAACTTGCCTTTGGGATCCGCCGGGCGGGGACGCCAGCGAGGCCGCGCAGCCCGGGCACTGGCCGAGAATAATGGAAGCCCGCCACATGCAGGGGAGCGCTGTCAAGTCAAAAACCGCTGCGGGGACCGCTGGCGGCGGGGACGGACGGGCCAGGGGGCTGGCGCCGCGCCACACGGGGCAGACCCCGACGCCCGAGAGCGTTCGGGTGGCTGGGATCACTCTGCGGCGCTATGCGGCGACGACCCGTTGCAAAGAAAACGGCAACGGGTACCCCGCTGGTGGGCTGTGCGCGTGGGCGGGCCACAGGCCGAGGTGGGTAAGGGCTCGGGCTGTCATGTCCATGGCTCCGCCCGCGGGAAAGACACAGATAAAAGTCACCGGCTTCTCTGGATACGCTGCCAGGGTCGCTGGCGGCGCGCAGATTCCCATTCCAGCGATCAAGGCCAATTTGCTTTTAGGCCGCGCGGCCCAGCTGGCGTCACGAGGTCAGCGCAGGGCGCGCCACGCCGAGACGGTGGGACCATACCGCAGCCGGGGGGCGCGGTGTCAAGGGGAAACTGGGGGTGTCTTTACTCAGCGAAGTTGTCCTCCCCTAACTGCTCAGCGATTCTGTCCTCTCTCACAGAGAGGAGGACAGATGACACTGACACCAGAAGAGGGCCATCGCCTGCACGTGCTCACCCTGCTGGAGAGCCGCCGGATCTTTACGGCCCAGGCCGCGGAGGCCCTGGGCGTTACACAGCGGCAACTCCGGCGCCTGCGGGCGAAGCTTCGCCTGGGCGGACCGAACACCCTCGAACACGGGGGCCGGGGACGCCCCGCGAGCAACCGACTCCCGGCGTCCCTCCGCACCCAGATCGTCGCTCTCGCCCGCGGCCGCTATGCCGGCCTCAACGACGTGCACCTCACGGAGGAGCTCACCGCGGTGGAGGCTCTGCCGGTCAGCCGGGCCACCGTCCAGCGCGTGCTCCGTGCGGCAGGGGTGGTCTCCCCTCGGCACCGTCGGCCGCCCCGGCACCGGAGCCGCCGCCCGCGCCGGCCCCAGGCGGGGCTGCTCCTCCAGCTCGACGGGAGCCCCTTCGCGTGGTTCGGCGCCGCGCAGCCGGTCTGCAGCCTCCTCGCGGCCATCGACGATGCCACCGGGGCGGTCCTCGCGCAAAAAGGTACCGGACACCCATTTGCGCCCCTGCCGGGCGCGCTTGGCCAGAGTCGTCCCGCTCTCTGAGCGGGGATGGTCCCAGGTTCGAGTCCTGCTGGGCCCACCACAGAGAAGCCATTCAGATAGCCCACGTGACGCGAGTTACGTGGGCTTTCTACTTGTCGCGCGGGCTTGATGGAGTATGATGAAGATTGACCTTGTACCTTTGTCAACCGGCACTAGAAGCAGACCTCTCACAATCACGAGCATGAACGGTGCAAGCGCAGAAGCCCTGGCCGGCAAGGATCGGCCGTGCATCTGGGGAGCCGTTGGATTTAGGCTGATCCAAGGGCCGAACTGAACGAAACTGGGGTGGCGGAGGCGGTGACGTCCGCGGCCACCCCGATTCGTTTTCCCATTCCGGACTTTCCGGCCCATCGCAGTTTTTTGAGGTCCCACGTGAAGTACCGCCTCTTCCCTATCCTCCTTGCCCTCAGCCTGGGCGCGGCGCCCCTCGCGGCCCAGCAGGCCTACCACGGCTTCGATCCCAAGAACATGGACACCAGCGTCAGCCCCTGCGCGGACTTCTACGAGTACGCGGTGGGCGCCTGGGAGAAGCGCACCGCCATCCCAGCGGAGTACAGTAGGTACGGCGTGGACCAGGAGATCCAGGAGCGCACCTTCGCCATCCTGAAGGACATCCTCGAGGGCGCGGCAGCGGACACCTCCGCCCCCAAGGGCTCCGAGCGGCAGAAGGTGGGCGACTTCTTCGCCTCCGGCATGGACGTGGACCGCATCGAGAAGGAGGGCGCCAAGCCCCTGGAGTCCTTCCTCGCCCGCATCGCCGCCGTCGGGGATCGGAAGGCCCTGGCCGCCGAGATCGCGCACCTCCAGGAGATCGGCACCCGCACCGCCTTCCGCTTCGAGGTGGGCCCCGACGACAAGAACAGCGCCCTGAACATCGTGCAGCTCTCCCAGGAAGGTCTGGGCATGCCGGACCGGGACTACTACCTGAAGCAGGACGCGCAGTCCAAGAAGCTGAGGGCCCGGTACGTGGAGCACGTGGCGAGGATGTTCCAGTTCCTGGGGGACGACGCCGCCACCGCCAAGAGGAACGCCCGGACGGTGATGAAGCTGGAGACGCGGCTCGCCAGGGCGTCTATGACCCGGGTGGAGACCCAGGACCCCATCGCCACCTACCACAACATGAACCGGAGGGCGCTCGCCAAGCGGGCCCCTGGCTTCGAGTGGGACGCCTTCTTCCGCGAGCTGGCCCTGGCCGGGGTGGAGACCCTCCTTGTCCGCCAGCCCAAGTTCTTCCGGGAGCTGGGCCGGATGGCCACGGCCGTCCCCCTGTCCGAGTGGAAGACGTACCTCCGCTGGCACCTCCTCCGCGCTACGGCCAGCTACCTGAGTTCCCCCTTCGAGGGCGAGGCCTTTGACTTCAACGGGAAGATCCTCGAGGGGACTCAGGAGCTTCCGCCCCGGTGGAAGCGGGTGCTCAACGAAACCGACGGGGTCCTGGGCGAGGCCCTGGGCAAGCTCTACGTGGAGCGGGCCTTCAGTCCCCAGGCCAAGCAGAAGGCGCTCGAGATCGTGAAGAACCTCATGGCCGCCCTGCGAGAGCGCATCCAGAAGCTCGACTGGATGAGCGAGCTCACCAAGGTGCAGGTCCTGGCCAAGCTCGACGCCATGCGGGTGAAGATCGGCTATCCCGACGTCTGGCGCGACTACTCCAACCTGGAGATCAGCCGGACCTCGTACGTGCTCAACGTCATCGCGGGCAGGACCTTCGAGTTCAAGCGCAACCTGGCCAAGGTGGGCAAGCCGGTGGACCACACCGAGTGGTCCATGACGCCCATCACCAACAACGCCTACTACGAACCCACCCTGAACGAGATCTCCTTCCCGGCGGGCATCCTGCAGCCGCCGTACTTCGACCCCGAGGCGGACGATGCCGTGAACCACGGCAACATCGGGGGCACCATCGGCCACGAGCTGACCCATGGCTTCGACGACGAGGGCCGCAAGTACGACGCCCAGGGCAACCTCAAGAACTGGTGGACCGCCGAGGATGAGAAGGCCTTCAATGAGCGGGCGGCCCTGGTGGTGAGGCAGTTCGACGCCTTCGAGCCGATCGCCGGCATGCACGTCAACGGCAAGCTGACCCTGGGCGAGAACATCGCCGACCTGGGAGGTCTCAACATCGCGTACGATGCCTTCACGCTCTCCCAGAAGGGCAAGCCGCCGGCGGGCCTCCTTGACGGCTTCACGCCGGAGCAGCGGTTCTTCCTGGGCTATGCGGAGACTTGGCGGGTCAAGTTCCGGGACGAGGCCCAGAGGTTCCGCCTCCTGACGGACGAGCACGCGCCCGCCAAGTATCGCGTCCTGGGGCCCCTGGCCAACATGCCGGAGTTCTACGAAGCCTTCGGCTGCAAGGAGGGGGATGCGATGGTCCGCACACCCAAGGACCGACCGAGCATCTGGTAGGCCGTTGCCTCACGGGTGTGGGCTTGTGTCCAGGCGGGTCGCGGCGTGGGCGCTGCTCGCGGAACGGGGAACCCGCCCGGCTCGAGTCTTCGAAAGCTACAGTGAGCGGCTTTCTTCACGATCCACATCCCGTTCGGCGGTGCACGCCGCCAAGGGGGGCTGAAGGTCGGTGACCGCGACCACCTACGGGGGTGCGGATGCATGGCTGAAAGAATGTGCGGCGGAAATTTCAAAATG
>CAZXXV010000139.1:0-9128 GCA_964644725.1 uncultured bacterium | reverse complement strand
AAGCCCTCGATTATCCGCTCGTCGTCGGTCACCACAATGACTGCGGTTTGCCGCTTGCGCCCTAACCGCCGTAGTCGGACACCGACTGCTTGCCCTCTCTCCCGTCTGTTCGTTCCTGGTGATAGTGAAGGCGTGCCCTCTTGGTTCAACGGGTGGCATATGCGAGCAAGCGATGTCTAGCTGAATCAAGTAACCCCGACCTATCTGACCCGAAATGGTCATCCCGAGGATGTGTTGCGCCATATCCCACAGATGACAGTTTGGAATCGCACGGGGGCATTTCGCTAGGCTTGCCCTGTGAGCCATGACAGGGGGCTGAGTCATTTCTCGCACCCCGAAAGGGCTTGGGATTCAACTAGATAGACCGCGAATCCACCCCGCCTTCTTCCACGCCCCTGTCCCTTTTCGTGGCACACCCATTGCTCCCATCAATACCGCCCGCGACCTGCATTCGCCTAGGTTGGAGGCGGCCATGATGGGCCCTCCATCCCTTTTTTGGCCTTGGAGCTGGAGCGCGAGGGCCACAAGCCCTTTAACGAGCTATCCGAGCGGACCGAGATGGAGCGCCACCACCCCGAATTGCTGGACGGCTGCATCGCCTCTCTGGGGAAATCGGAACATTTCGACGCCGGACAGTGGCGGTCGTCCCACGCCGCTTGAGGCCGCGCGGGGCGGCTCGCTCGCGATACGAGGCAGCCCATGGATTCAGGTCTGGATCTTTCCACGAACGCTCAGGCACTGCTCAAGACCCTCGCTGCCACCGGGAGGGCGGTGCGACTGGCTGGCCTCACCGGTGGGATGGCTGACCTCACGTCGCAGTGGGCACGGCACGTGGAAGAGGCGGAGGAGCGACTCTTCCCCCACCTCGTTGCTCGGGGGCCTGCGGCGGATGGCCCCGTGGGATTCTGCCTCGCGGAACACGCCGCCCTTTCTGCCCGGCTGGCCGACCTGGCGGCCGCACGACCCACGCCTGAGTGGCTCCGCGAGGCGGAGGTGTTCATCGGCCGACTGATCCAGCACGTGTTCCTGGAAGCGCGTGTCCTGCAGCCCCTGCTGGATCGGACAGGGACCGCGTGTTGCCTGGATGGAGGCGGCTCTCGTGTGGAGGGGAGGGAAGAGCGCTGATGGCCACCATGACCAAGTTGCGCACCCGCGAAGATGTGTTGGAGGCGGCACGGGCGGCGACCAAGACGTACGTCAGCACGGCCGTGACGATCCAGATCAACGACGCCTGGTGTAAAGGGTGCACCATCTGCGTGGAGTTCTGCCCCAAGGATGTCCTGGTGATGAACCGCATGGAGAAGGTGGAGGTCAAAGCTCTGGAGGCCTGTACCAAGTGCCTGCGGTGCGAACAGCTCTGTCCTGACTTTGCCATCGTCGTCTACGGAGAACCGGGGAAGTCCAAGGGGTAGGCCGGCACAGGCACCGGCCGGCAGCGGGGCTGCGGCGTCTCCGGGTTTTCGGGAAGGGTGGCGCCCGCTTCACCGGCGAGGAGTGGGGGCGTGAGTAAACAGGTGAAACCGCGTCAGGTCAAGCTGCTCCAAGAGAACGAGGCGTGCGCCGAGGCGGCCATCGCGGCCGGTTGTCGATTCTTCGCCGGGTATCCCATCTCCCCTTCTTCGGAGATCGCCGAGCACATCTCGGTCCTGCTCCCCCGGGTGGGTGGGAAATTCATCCAGATGGAGGACGAGATCGCCGCCATGGGGGCCATCCTGGGGGCGGCCATGACCGGGGCGAAGGTGATGACCGCCACCAGCGGCCCCGGCTACTCGCTGAAGCAGGAGAACATCGGGTACGCCGTCATGGCGGAGATCCCGTGCGTGATCGTGGACGTGATGCGGGGTGGGCCCAGCACCGGATTGCCCACCTCCCCGGCGCAATCGGACGTGATGCAGGCGCGCTGGGGGACCCACGGCGACCATCCGGCCGTGGCGCTGGCGCCGGCCTCGGTGCACGAGGTCTACGACGAGACCATCCGGGCTTTCAACATCGCGGAGCGCTTCCGGATGCCGGTGAGCCTCCTGATAGATGAGGTCATTGGCCACATGCGAGAGCGGGTGGATGTGCCAGACAAATCGGAGATCACGCTGTGGGAGCGGCCGCGGCCCACAGTCCCGCCGGACCAGTACCTGCCGTTCGGCGAGACGCCCACCGGGGTCCCGCCCATGGCGGATTTCGGCGTGGGCTACCGCTACCACGTCACCGGGCTCTACCATGACGTCCGCGGCTTGCCCAAGGACAGCCCGGACGTGGTGGATGCCAAGATGCGGCGCCTGATGCGGAAGATCGAACTGGGCGCCCCCGACATCCTGAAGCACGAGGCGGTGCTATTGGAGGATGCCACCCTGGGCATCGTGGCCTATGGCTCCTCGGCGCGCTCGGCCAAGGCTGCCATTCGGTTGGCACGCGCCCGGGGGATCAAGGTCGGCCTCTTGCGGCCCCTAACCATCTGGCCGTTCTGCGAGGGGCCGGTGGCGGATCTTTCGAAGCAGGTTCGTCACATCATCGTGCCGGAGATGAACCTGGGCCAGCTCGTCCTGGAGGTCGAGCGGGTGGTGCAGGGCCGCTGTCCGGTCCACCGGGTGAACCGGGTAACCGGGGAACCGATTCCGCCGGACGAGATCCTGGCGAAGATCGAGGAACTGGCGAAGAGCTGACACGGGGAGGGACCCCGCCGCGGATTTCGAGTTTGAGCAATCCGAAATCTGCAATCTTCAATCTGCAATCGTAGAGGGGGGGGACACACATGTTCGATTACGAGAAGTATCTGCGTCTGGAGATGTTCCCGCACATCTGGTGCGCGGGCTGCGGGGACGGGATCGTGATGAAGAGCCTGCTTGGGGCCATCGATCGGCTAGGCCTGAAGAAGGACGAGATCTGCATGGTGTCGGGCATCGGTTGCTCCAGCCGGCTCCCGGGCTATGTGGACTTCAATACCCTCCACACGACTCACGGGCGCCCCATCGCCTTCGCCACCGGGGTCAAGCTGGCCAAGCCGTCCCTCACCGTTATTGTGATTACGGGGGATGGCGACGCCCTGGCCATCGGCGGGAACCACTTCATCCACGCCGCCCGGCGGAACCTTGACATGACGGTGCTCCTGTTCAACAATGCGACGTACGGGATGACGGGCGGCCAGCTTGCGCCGACTACGCCGACCGGGAAGGTGGCCAGCACGGCCCGATACGGAAGCATTGATCCACCCTTCGACGCCTGCAAGCTGGCCATTGGCGCCGGCGCCACCTACGTGGCCCGGGGGACGTCCCACCACAGCCAGCAGCTTGACCGTCTGATCGAGGGTGGGATCAAACACAAGGGGTTCGCGCTGATCGAGATCCTGGAGAACTGCAACACCTATTACGGCCGGTCCAATAAGATCAGCCTGATGGAGCTCTTGCAGTGGGAGAAGGACAACACAGTCAACGTCAAGGCGGCTGAGCGGATGACGCCGGAGCAGCTCCAGGGGAAGATCATTACCGGCCTTCTCTACCAGGCCGGCCGTCCCGAATACGTGGCGGAGTACGAGCAACACATCGCCCGCGTGCAGGCCAAAGCGGGCGTGGCAGCGTAGCACATCACCACACGAGTCTGGCCCACGGCGGGGATTGTCCCCGGGCGTGGTGTGGACCAACCAAAAGAGGAGGGGGAAATGATCTCAGTGGCGAAGTTCACGTGGGTGGCTGCCTCAACCTTGCTCATCCTGGGGATCGGGCTGTTCGCTCTCGCCGACCCCAGCATGGCCCAGCAGAACATCCTGGTGGCGAAGAAGGTCGCCGCGGGGCCGACGCTGGACGGGACGATGAAGGATATCTGGAATCAGGCGCCGCCGTTCACGTTCAGGGTCGTGGGGGGACGCCATCTGACCGGGGGCTCGACGGAGGGGACGCTTCGCGCGCTCTACACGGCGGACATGGTGTACTTCCTGTTGCAGTACAAGGACCCGACCGAAAGCCTGAGACGTGAGCCGTGGCAGAAGCAGGCCGACGGCTCGTGGAAGAAGCTCACGGATCCCGAGGACAAGGGCGGCGATAACAACCTCTATTACGAGGACAAGTTCGCCATCCTCTGGAACATCAGCTCGCCGGCCTTCGAGCAGCGGGGGTGCATGTCCACCTGCCACACCGGTGAGGGGAAGCCCTTCGGCAACAAGTACACCAAAGATGCCGGCGAGCGGCTGGACATGTGGCACTGGAAGGGCGTGCGCACCGGACCCGTGGGGCAGATTGACGACCAGTACGTGGACAACACCCGCTACGACAAGGACAAGGCGCCCGAGGCGGGCCGGAAGAGCGATCCCAAGACGGGCGGCGGATACGCGGACAATCAGACGGCGGACAAGAAAGAACCACAGTTCGCGCTCAAGGGGAACACGCCGGCGCCTCCGTACTGGATCGTGGACGGCGAGAAGGAAGCCCTTGACGACTCCAAGTACAAGGCCGGCGACGAGGTGCCCGGGATCATCATCTCCCCCATCACCGGCGACCGCGGTGATATCGCGGCCAGGCACACTTACAAGGACGGCGTGCGAACCGTCGAGTTCTCCCGCAAGCTCGTGACCGGCAGCGAGTTCGACGTCCAGTTCAGTGACCTGAAGAAGGAGTACGCTTTCGGCGTGGCCATCTTCGACAACGCCCAGGTCCGCCACGCCTTCTCCACGGGGGTGTTCAAGCTGAAGTTCGAATAAACCGCACTGAGATGACCGCCGGGAGGGAGACGCCCCTCCCGACGGTTGCACCCACGTGACGTGGAGAGACCGTCCCGACTCCCCGGGCATGGAGCAGCGTCCGATGAGTTACCGCTACGAAATCCGCTTGAGTGGCGAGGGGGGGCAGGGGATCGTCCTCGCGGGCGTGATCCTGGCCGAGGCCGCTGCCATCTACGATGACAAGAACGCGACCCAGACCCAGGTGTACGGGCCCGAGTCTCGGGGCGGCGCCAGCAAGGCCGAGGTCATCATCAGCGACGAGGAGATTGATTAGCCCAAGGCCATGGCGGTGGATCTGCTCCTGGCCTTGACGCAGGCGGCCGCGGACAAGTACGGCCACGACCTGAAGCCCTCGGGGATCCTGGTGGTGGACTCGACCAAGGTCGCGAGGGTGCCGACCGGGGAGTTCGCGGTTCATCGGCTTCCCATCATCGACACCGCGAAGGACACGGTGGGCAAGGCCATGGTCGCCAACATCGTGTCCCTGGGGGTCATCGCCGGCCTGTCCAAGGTGGTCTCGCGTGATGCCATCGAGCGGGCGGTCCTGGCTCGGGTGCCGAAGGGCACCGAAGAGCTGAACCGTCGCGCCCTGGAGGCGGGGTTTGCCCTGGCGGGCTGATCAAGGGCTGCCTGAGCCCTGGCACGTGGCTCCTCTGACCGTGCGGTCCAGGCGGACTCCGCGCGACTGATTTCTCGCCTACCCGATCACCCCCTGTCCGTTCGCGAGGGGGCCCTGCGTGAGGGGCGGCGCCCCCGGACCATCCTCCTGCGGACCTGCGGGCGGAGATCAGGCTCCACCAATTTCACCTCCCTCTCAGATCATCTGTCCTCGTTCAGCATTCAGCCACAATATTCCGCTCCCAAGGCCGCCACAGCTGCGACTGCTCGCTAGCCCACGGCAATGCGAAGCCGAGTCGCGGATCAGAATGCTTCGGGGCGCCTCTTGGAGCGGCTCGTGATCAGTGCTTGAATTTGGCGAACTCCTTGTCCGCCTGAGGGCGGATTGGCGCACCAATCCGCCTGAGGTGGATGCCGTTGGTACCGGCGGTTCAAGAGGGATTTCCGGTCCGGTCGAAATTGCTGAGACAAAGGGTCTCAGCCTTTCACAGGACTGAGACAGCCGGAGATGTGGGACCGTGGCAGTCGCAATTGAAGGCTACGCGCGGTGAGGTCTGACCCGACCCGCGCCCACGAAACCCGTCATTTCTGCGTGCCTTCGGGCTGGCAGAACGTGGCCAAGAGGCGTCTTCCAGGTCGGCGGGCTTTGCATTGCCGTGGCATTGGCTTTGCAATTTCGGTTGACTGGAATCTCACACCAGACGAGGGAGGGAGGTCACGCGGGAGCATGGAGACCATGAGCGCGCGCCTGCTGATCGTGGAAGATGATCCAGAAATGCGAGACCTTCTGCGAAAGGTCCTGGAGAAGGAAGGCTATCAGGTTTCCGTGGCGGCGGATAGCCGGGAGGCCACGGCCTCCCTCTCCCGGATCCCATTCGATCTCGTCGTCACCGACATGCTGATGCCGGATGACGGCGGGCTGGAACTCCTGCAGGTCATTCGAGAGGCCCGGCCCTCGCTGCCCGTGATCATCATCACCGCGTTCGGGGATTGGGGAAGCTACAGCCGAGCGTTGGAACTGGGCGCGGCGGCATTCATCAGCAAGCCGCTGAAGATGGCGGAGCTGATCGGCGCCATTCACACCGCACTGGCTGGGCGCGGGGCCGGCCAGGCGGTCTGAGGGTCGGGATCTCTCGGCGCCGTGGGAGGTATTATGCTGTCCATTCGACGGATTCTGTTTCCCACCGACTTCTCGGAGCCGGCGGAGTACGCGTGGCCCTACGCCCTGACCTTCGCGCAGGAGTTCGGCGCCGAGGTGCACCTGGTCCACGTGGTCGCGCCGCCCCCGCGCCTGACGGAGGCCTATGTGGTCGACTTCGACCCCGAGCGGACGGTGCAAGCCCTGACGGCAGAGGCGAATGCTTCCATGGATCGGCAGGTCGAGGCGGCCACGTCCCGGGGGTTGATCTTCCGTCGCGAGGTGCGGGTGGGAGTGGACTATCGCGAGATCATCGACTATGCCACCAAGCACGACATTGACCTCATCGTGATGGCCACTCATGGCCGGACCGGCCTAGCCCACGTCCTCCTGGGCAGCGTGGCCGAGAAGGTCGTGCGCAAGGCGCCGTGTCCGGTGCTGACCATCAAGCACCCGTCCCTGAAGGTCCACATGCCGTAGGCGGGCGCTTCACACGGGAGGGCCGCCGATGTTTGCCCGGATGCTGGTCCCCCTGGATGGTTCTCCACTGGCGGAGGGGATCATGCCGGAGGTGGCGGAGCCGGCCCGGA
Organism: uncultured bacterium; assembly: GCA_964644725.1. Taxonomy (GTDB): domain Bacteria; phylum Methylomirabilota; class Methylomirabilia; order Methylomirabilales; family 2-02-FULL-66-22; genus 2-02-FULL-66-22. The sequence goes on along the minus strand of CAZXXV010000139.1, from coordinate 2,077 downwards.
TCCACGGCGCGGAGGTTATGCTGCTGCGGGTGGCCCTGGCTCACACGTTCCCCGGGGTGGATGCGACCGACGCGCAGGTCCACGCCGTCTCTCACATCCCCCACCCCCCTTTGGAGCAACTGCGGGAGGAGATGATCCGCGAGGCGGGGCAGGCGCTGCAGCGCCGGGTGCGCCGCAAGCTTCGCTTCCTGCCCCGGGCCAAGACCATGGTAGTTGCGGGGCCGCCCTTCCGCCGAATCATCCGCTACGCGGGGGAGCACCACGTGGACCTGATCGTCATGGGGACGCAGGGACTGACTGGGTTGGATCGCCTGATCATGGGCAGCACGGCCGAGCGGGTCGTGCGCACGGCGCCCTGCCCGGTCGTCAGTATTCGCGCCGCGGCCTAGCCCCGCCAGGGCGGGCCTGGCCTGGCGTCGGGCCGCCCGTCCGCGGCGGACCCCTGCGGGCGGGACGGGCCGAGGAGGAACGCGATGCTGATCGAGAAACGGATGAAGCGGGATCCCGTCACGGTGACCCCCGACGATTCCTTCCGGCACGCCATGACCCTCATCCGTCAGAAAGGGATCCGGCATTTGCCGGTGGTGGAGGGTGGCCAACTGGTCGGCATCGTCACCGACCGGGACATCCGCCAGACCTCACCCTCGCCGGCCACCAGCCTGGAGATCCACGAATTGCACTACCTGTTAGAAAAGGTCAGGATCCGCGAGATCATGACCAAGAAAGTGTACACCGTGACGCCCGACACCCCCATCGAGGAGGCAGCGCGCCTGATGTTGCAGTACAAGATCGGCGGCCTGCCCGTTCTCAAGCAAGGGACCCTCGTCGGGATCATCACCGAGACGGATATCCTCCGGGCGTTTGTGGAGGTGATGGGCATCCAGCAGGAGCAGACTCGGCTGGAATTAGTCCTGGAGGACCGGCCCGGCGCCTTCCTGGAGGTCTGCCGGATCATCCAGGAGCAGGGCGGTGATATCGTCAGTGTCGTCACCGCCACGGCTGCCCACAACGGGGAGGAAACGAAGGTCCTCATTTTCCGCCTGGAAGGGGTCCAGGTGGAGCCGCTCGTGACGCAACTGGAGGCCGACGGCCACACGGTCCTGTCAGCCACAACCTGACGGCTGTCTTCCGGAGGCCCCCCGACGCGGGAGAGCATGCGTTCTCCGGTCGGGGAGCCCGCTGTATACGGGGCGGAAGGCCAGGCATGCTTGAGATTCGAATCCACGGCCGCGGCGGTCAAGGCGGGGTTATTGCCTCCAAGGTACTGGCCGAGGCCCTCTTTCGCGAAGGGTGGGATGTCCAGGCGTTCCCCGCCTTCGGCGTGGAGCGGCGGGGCGCGCCCGTCGCCGCGTTCGTCCGGGCCGACCTCAAGCCCATCCGCCTGCGTTGCCAGGTGGAGAGGCCCGATGCCCTGATCATCCTGGATCCCACCCTCCTGGATGATCCCGCTACCCTGACGGGGCTCGCGCCGGAAGGTTGGGTCGTCGTCAACACGGACCTGGATCCGGCCTCTCTGCCCATCCCGCTCGCCTTCCGGGTGGCCGCGGTAGGCGCCAGCGGGATCGCCCTCCGGCACGGCCTGGGATCGGCCAGCGCCCCCATCGTGAACACTGCCATCCTGGGTGCCTTCGCCCGGGCCACCGGCAGCGTCTCGTTGCCCGCGCTGCGCGCCGCCATCGCGGCCGCCGTCCCGGCCAAGGCGGCACAGAACGCGGCCGCCGCGGCCGAGGCCTTCACCCGCACGCGGACCGGGCGGGCCCGCGGGCGGATGCCTGCGCTGCCGGTTGGGCCGAGGTCGGTGCCGAAACCGGACCTGCACCCGGGAGGGCAGGCGGTCTCCGTGCGCAGCATGGCCTTCAATCGAACGGGCCTGTGGCGCAACGTCAGCCCGATCCACCTGGAGGGGATCGCACCCTGCACCGCGGCCTGTCCCATCGGCGCGGCCAGCCCTCGTGTCTGGCAGCGTCTCGCCGAAGGCGAGATGGTTGAGGCCGTGGCCCTACTTCTTGTGGTTGATCACCTTCCTGGCATCACCGGCCGGGTGTGTCCACAGTTCTGTGAGGGCGCGTGCCACCGC
>CAZXXV010000138.1:4003-9140 GCA_964644725.1 uncultured bacterium | reverse complement strand
ACATGGTCCTGCATACTTCCCCCAACGAGAAGTCGCCACCAGTCTGGGGCCTCCCGTGGGAGAGCCTGGCCGACGACTTCCACTGGCACATCGAAGTGCTGCCGCGGCAGGCGGAAGTTGCGCGGCTGCACCGGGAGGAAGAATTCTACGTGAACCCCGTCACGCCCGAGGAGGCGGCGCGGCAGTTGCGGGAGACGCCGGTGGGCTGATCGGACGGGGAGCCCAGCATCAGACATCACGGAAAGCATTCGCAATCCTTCGTTGCTCGATCCTTTCAAGAGGAGATCTGCGTGACAACGCCCCGCATCTTACGGGTTCGTCCCCTGGCCGGCGTCGAGGGCGGCCGGGTGACGATATTCGGCGAGGGCCTGTGCGGCCATGAGGTGGGACAGCCCTCGCCCCGCTTCGACGGGACCGAGACCCGGCCGTTGATCGCCTCGCCCGGGAAGATCGTTGCGCCCATCCCCGAGGGCGCCACCTCGGGATTCATCCGCGTGGTGTGGCCCGATGTCATGGTCGAGGGCCCGTTCTTCGAGGTCGCGGAAAAGCTCGCCGACGAACTGCACCCCGTGGCCAATCCCGTCGTGGACTCGAATGGGTATATCCTCACCACCTTCAGCGGCAGCCGGGGGCAGGCCGCCCCTGGGGGTGTGTCTGTCTTCGGAATTTCGCCGGATGGCGGAGCGGAGCCGCTGCTCAGCGACCTCATGAATCCGACCGGCCTGGCTCTGGACCCGGGCGGCACGCTCTTCATCTCGTGCCGGAACGACGGGACCATCCGCCGGATCACGCCTGCCGGGCAGGCCGAGGTCTTCATCGACGGGATGGGCATCCCCACCGGGATCGCCTTTGATCGAGAAGGGACCTTGTTCGTGGGTGACCGCTCCGGCGGGATCTTCGCGGTGGAGCCCCATGGGGCCAGGCGCCGATTCGCCAGGCTCCCGGCCAGCGTGGCCGCCTACCACCTGGCCTTCGGCCCCGACGGCGATCTGTACGTGACGGCCCCGACCCTGTCGAATGACGATCCGATCTTCCGGATCAGTCCGCAAGGGACGGTATCCTGCTTCTTCGAGCATCTGGCACGCCCCCAGGGCCTGGCCTTCGACCGGGACGGGAACCTCTTCGTGGTGGCGATCTACCAGGGAGAGCGAGGAATCTTCCGGATCGGAGGCGACCGGCAGATTACGCTGGCCGTGGCAGGTGAAAACCTGGTTGGCCTGACCTTCGACGACCCGGGGCGCATGGTCATCGCCAGCACCAACGCCATCTACCGACTGTCGGGTCCGGGGAGTTGAGACGCTTGCTCGCGGGAGAAACACTCATGCCTGAGCGTCCTTCCAGCGTCATGGATGAGCTGATCCACGATCTCCAGAAGCGCATTGCAGGGGAGGTGCGCTTCGACGAGATGACCAAGGTGCTCTACAGCACCGACGCCAGCATCTACGAGATCGAGCCCCTGGGCGTCGTGATTCCCAAGACGCCCGAGGATGCCATCGCCACGGTGGAGATCTGCGGCCGTTACGGCGTGCCGATCCTCCCGCGCGGCGGAGGCACGGCGCTGGCCGGCCAAGCCGTCGGTCGGGCCATCCATCTGGACATGTCCAAGTACCTCAACACAGTGCTGGAGGTCAACGCGGAGGAGCGGTGGGCGCGCATCCAGCCAGGCATCGTCCTGGACGAGCTGAACGCCCAGCTCCGCTCCCACGGATTGTGGTTCGCCCCGGACGTCTCGCCGAGCAACCGCGCCACGCTGGGCGGGATGATGGGGAACAACTCCTCGGGGGCCCGGTCGCTGATCTACGGGCGCACCATGGAGCACATCCTCGAGATGAAGGCGCTCCTCTCGGACGCCTCGACGATCCGCACGCGCACCCTGACCGATGACGAACTCCAGGCAAAGCTGCGGGCGCCCGGCCTCGAGGGCGACCTCTACCGGGCGGTCCACCGTCTCACCACCACGCACCGCAACGAGATCATTCGCCGCTACCCGAAGATCATGCGGCGCGTGGGTGGCTACGCCCTGGATGAGTTCGTCAACGGGAAGCCCTTCAACCTGTCCCGGATCCTGGTCAGTTCCGAGGGGACGCTCGCCGCCACGCTGGAGGCCAAGATCAACCTGGAGCCGCGGCCGAAACCGACCGAGACGGCCCTCATGGTGGTCCACTACCGGGACATGTTCGAGGCCCTGGAATCCACCATGGAGATCGTGTCCACGGGCCCGGCCGCCGTGGAGCTGGTGGACAAGCACATCCTCGATCTCACCCGGTCGTCCCTGGAGTACGCCCGGCAGATGACGTTCGTCCAGGGGAATCCCGGCGCGCTCCTCCTGGTGGAGTATTACGGCAAGTCGCGGGAGGAACTCGCCGCCAAGCTGGACCGGCTGGAGTCCCATCTGAAGCGATTGGGGATCGGCATCGCCTTCACCCGCACCGTGACGCCCGAGGAAACGCAGAAGATCTGGAAGGTGCGGAAGGCCGGGCTGGGATTGCTCATGGCCATGACCGGCGACAAGAAACCCATCGCCGGGATCGAGGACACGGCGGTGCCCCCGGAGCGCCTGGCCGAGTATATTCGCCGCCTGGACGAGATGGTGCGGGCCCACGGGACCCAGGCGGCCTACTACGGCCATGCCTCGGTCGGCTGCCTGCACATCCGGCCCATCATCGATCTCAAGGGCGTGACGGAGGTGGAGAAACTCCGATCCATCGCCACGAAGGTCTGCGAACTGGTGATGGAGTACGGCGGGGCCAATAGCGCTGAGCACGGCGACGGGCTGGCCCGCTCGTGCTTCAACGAGAAGTTCTTCGGGCCGACCCTCTACCGGGCGTTCAAGGAACTGAAGGCGACCGCCGATCCCAAGGGCATCATGAACCCAGGGAAGATCGTGGATGCGCCCTCCATGACCGAGAACCTGCGCTATGGGGGGAAGTACCGGGCCCGACAGGTGCAGACGATTTTCCGATACGCTCGGGAAGGGGGGTTCGACCAGGCCATCGAAATGTGCAACGGGGCCGCGGTGTGCCGCAAGAAGCTGGAGGGGACCATGTGCCCCTCCTACATGGCCACCCTGGAAGAAGAGCACTCCACCCGGGGCCGGGCCAACGCGCTGCGGGCGGCCATCAACGGCCACCTGCCCGAGGACGCGCTGGTGAGCCCGCGGATGTCCGAGGTCCTGGACCTGTGCCTGGAGTGCAAGGGCTGCAAGGCCGAGTGTCCGTCCAACGTGGACATGCCCAAACTCAAGTCGGAGTTCCTGGCCCTCTACCACTCGCGGCACGGGACCCCGCTCCGGGCCCGGCTCTTCGCCAACATCGAGAAGCTGAACCGGCTGGGCTGCGCCTTCGCTCCGTTGTCGAACTGGGTAGCACAGAGCGCCCCGGCCCGCTGGTTCTTCGACCGAGTCCTGGGCATCCAGGGGAACCGACAGCTTCCGCCCTTTGCCTCCCAGACCTTCGATCGCTGGTTCGCGTCGCGAAACGGCACACGATCTTCCTCTCGCCAGGGCCCCGTGGTCCTCTTCAACGACTGCTACATGACCTACAACTACCCCGAGATCGGCAAGGCCGCGGTCAAGGTCCTGGAGACGGCCGGCTTCGAGGTGATCCTGGCAGAGAAGAAGTGCTGCGGCCGGCCCATGATCTCCAAGGGACTCCTGCAAGAGGCCAAGGCCAATGCCGCCTACAACGTGGACCGACTGTCGGGGTATGCGGCCAAGGGCATCCCCATCGTAGGGTGCGAGCCCAGCTGCATCTTGATTTTCCGGGACGAGTATCCCGATCTCGTGGACGATCCCCGCGCCGCGGCGCTGGCCCAGGGCACCTTCATGATCGAGGAGTTCCTGCTGGGCCTGCACCAGCGCGGCGCATTGAACCTGCCGTTCGGAAACGGCGCCAAGTCGTTCCTTCTCCACGGCCACTGCCACCAGAAGGCGCTGATCGGCAGCGGGCCCAGCCTGCAGGTCCTCTGCTTGCTGCCGGGGGCGAACGTCGAGGAGGTGGATTCCGGCTGCTGCGGCATGGCCGGATCCTTCGGCTACGAGAAGGAGCACTACGAGCTATCCATGGCCATCGGCAACCGCCGGCTGTTCCCGGCGGTCAAGGCCAAGGGGCCGGAATGGGAGATCGTGGCGGCCGGGGTCTCGTGCCGGCAGCAGATCCCTCACGGCACCGGGCGACGGGCGCGCCACCTAGTCGAGGTCCTGGCCGACGCGCTCCCCTAGTCCTTGCCTGCGGAAGTTTGCGCCATGTGGCGATGCCGGGTACCCAGCCCTGTGGCTGGGTGCGGGCGCCCCGAGGCGACGGGCCTGCGGGGCCGACCCAGCGCGGTGGGGCCCCTGAGGTGAAGACGAGAAGCACCACTTGACCCTGCCGCACTTGGCTTGGTTTAATAGGGGCGTTTTCCCGCTACCAATCCCACATACACAAGGAGGGAGTCATCATGTCGGAGGCTGCCTGTATCGTGAAGCTCGGGGAGAAGGTGCCCGATTTCGAACTCACCACCTACGAGCCAACTAAAAGCGAGTTCGGGAAATTCAGCCTGCAAAACCAGATCAACAACAAGCGCTGGACGATTCTCTTCTTCTACCCGGCCGACTTCACCTTTGTCTGAGCGACGGAGTTCGCTGCTCTGGCAGAGCAGCACGAGCGGTTCGTCCGGATGGGCTGCGACATCGTCACGGTGAGCACGGACACCCAGTTCGTCCACCTGGCCTGGCAGCGGGACGAGAAGGAACTCGCCAACGTCAAGTACCCGATGGGCGCCGACCCCACCGGGAAGGTCTCCCGCATGTTCGGCGTCTACGACGAGAACACCGGCCTCGCCCTCCGCGGGACGTTCATCATCAACCCCGAGGGCAAGCTCATGAATGCCGAGATCAACTGGTACAACCTCGGCCGCAATATCGACGAGCTCCTGCGGAAGTTCAAGGCCAACATCTATATGACCCGGAAAGCCAACGAGGTCTGCCCGTCCAAGTGGAAGGACGAAGGCGACAAGACCCTCGTCAACCCCGGCGCCAAGATGGTCGGCAAGGTACACGAGGCCCTGCAAAGCTAACCGGGATCGTTTCCGGCCGCGAGCGGCGCGACCCATTGCATAGCTTCGCGCAATGGGTGCCCGGCCGCTCGCGGCTTTCGTT
>CAZXXV010000138.1:0-3903 GCA_964644725.1 uncultured bacterium | reverse complement strand
GCGACCCATTGCATAGCTTCGCGCAATGGGTGCCCGGCCGCTCGCGGCTTTCGTTTATCCGCTGAGTGGCCGCAGGCCCTCGCGGCGGCGGAGTTGTCCGATGATGTGGTTCTTTACCGGCAAGGCGAAGATGCCGTCCAGAGAGGAGGCGCTCCCGGGCCGCCAGGAGCGCATGATCGTCCCGGCCACCCACTTCGTGAACGGCAATCGGCTGGAGCCGCCCTTCCCGGCCGGGACCGAGCTGGCCTTGTTCGGGATGGGCTGCTTTTGGGGGGCAGAACGGATCTTCTGGCAGGGGCGGGGCGTCTATTCGACGGCGGTCGGCTACGCGGGAGGGTTCACCCCCAACCCCACCTACGAAGAGGTCTGCAGCGGCCTGACCGGCCACGCCGAGGTCGTGCACGTGGCCTTCGACCCGAACGTCGTGTCGTACGAGTCGCTCCTGCGCCTCTTCTGGGAGAACCACGATCCCACGCAGGGGATGCGCCAGGGGAATGACGTTGGGACCCAGTACCGTTCCGCGATTTACTGCTACGGCGCCGCCCAGCGAAGGGCCGCCGAGGCCTCACTGCGCACCTACCAGCAGGCGTTCAGGCAGGCCGGCTTCGGGTCCATCACGACCGAGATCCTCGACGCGCCCGAGTTCTACTACGCCGAAGAATACCACCAGCAGTACCTGGCGAAGAATCCCTGGGGATACTGCGGCCTCGGCGGCACCAGCGTCCGCTATCCGACCAGCCTGACGCAAGCGAAGTAGCCTGCCGTAAGTAGGTGGATCAAGGGCCAGTGGTGCAGCCCGCGGAAAGATCACTAAAGCCGCAACGTATCGCATAAAATGGGCCACGCCCCCGCGGACGTGGCCCCTTGCGCGAGGAGAGTCCTTCGCTTTCCTTAGACGAGGCCCTGCGCGATCATGGCGCGGGCCACCTTGATAAAGCCGGCGATGTTGGCGCCTTTGACGAGGTTGCCGGGAGATCCAAACTCCTCAGCGGCCTCGGAACACACCTGGTAAACGTTCCTCATGATCTGCTGGAGCTTGGCATCGGTCTCCTCCCAGCCCCACGCCTCCCGGCAGGCGTTCTGCTGCATTTCGAGGCCCGAGGTCGCCACCCCACCGGCATTGGCCGCCTTGCCGGGGCCGAAGAGGATGCCGGCCTTGAGGAAAACGGCGATCCCCTCGGGAGTGGTCGGCATGTTCGCCCCCTCGCCGATGGCGATGCACCCGTTCTTGACCAGCTTCTTGGCGTCCTTTTCCGTGATCTCGTTCTGGGTGGCCGAGGGCATCGCTACGTCGCACGGGATCTGCCAGATATTGTCATTGGGGATGAACCGCGGGCTCTTGTGATGGTCGGCGTACTCCTTGATGCGCCGCCGCTCAACTTCCTTGAGCTGCTTGATGGTCTCCAGGTGGATTCCCTCCTCGTCGTGGATCACGCCATTGGAGTCGCTCATGGCGATGACCTTCCCGCCGAGATGGTTCACCTTTTCCAGGGTATAGATGGCCACATTCCCCGACCCGGAGATCAAGACCTTCTTCCCTTTGAATCCGTTCTTTCGGCCCTTGAGCATCTCCTCGACAAAATAGGTGCAGCCGTAGCCGGTGGCCTCGGTGCGAACCTGGCTTCCCCCAATGATCGGCGCCTTGCCGGTGATCACGCCGGCCTCGAACTTGTTGGTGAGGCGCTTGAACTGGCCGAACATGTACCCGATCTCGCGCTGGCCCACCCCGATGTCACCCGCCGGGACGTCGGTGTACTCGCCGATGATGCGCCACAAATCGGTCATGAAACTCTGGCAGAATCGCATGACCTCGCCTTCGGACTTGCCCTTGGGGTCGAAGTTGGACCCGCCCTTGGCCCCCCCGATGGGAAGGCCGGTCAGCGAGTTCTTGAAGATCTGCTCGAACCCGAGGAACTTGATGATGCCCAAATAGACCGAGGGATGGAACCGCAGGCCCCCCTTGTAGGGGCCCAACGCACTGTTGAACTGGACGCGAAAGCCCCGGTTGATCTGAACTTCCCCCCTGTCGTCCTGCCAGGGCACCCGGAAGATGAGCTGTCGCTCCGGCTCGCAGATCCGCTCGATGATCTTCGCCTCGGCAAACTCCGGGTACTTGACCAGGACCGGCGCCAGCGAATCCAGCACCTCCTTGACCGCCTGGTGGAACTCGCTCTCACCGGGATTGCGCTTGACGACATCCTGGAAGATCGCCTCGAGCCTCTCCAGAATTGCCATGTTCCCCCCCTTCTTCTCATGAAGCGTTATCGCTGCCTTCTCGCCGTGCGGTGCCCACGCGGCTCGGCTGTACCCCTTCCACCTAGACAGTCAAGCCCCGATCGCCTACCCGGGTAGGCTTGGGCACATGAACCAGACATGGCCCGGCCCCTCGGAAGGCTGCCTGGAGGCCAGTCGGGGCGATCTACAGCCGCGGGCAGTTCCCGACCCTGTCGGGATGAGCTCGGAGATGGGCGAGTTCCAGGGATACTGGGGGCGGGCGCGTTCGGCCGGCCCCCCCGTTCCTGGCAGACGCCCGGAGGAAGGTCGCCGGGCCGACGGCCTCGCCCGTGCCCCCTCACGCCTACGGGGAGGACAGGTAGCAGACGGCTCTCTGGGACAAGGAATTCGCGTTCAAGTAAAGTGCCATGCTGCGTGGCCCTCCCGACAGGTCTATGACGCGCACCACTTCGGCCCAGGACGCCTCATCCGGGAGGAGTTCCGGGAGCCTGTTCCTCGCCGCAAGGAAGAACGCCTCGTTCGAAGAATGGCCCTTTTTCCCCGGAAAGACCGCCAGGTAGAGGATGTTTCCGTCCACCAGGTCGTTGAAGAAATGAGTCCCCAGGGAAACGTTGGGGACCACATCCAACCCCGGGCCGACGATCTCGCAGAGGACCGAGACCGTGTCGATCTCGGCGAAGCTCACCGGCACCCCGAGGGATGGCATCCGGGTACCCCATCGGCCCGGTCCCAGGAGCATCACGGTCCGCGCGATGTTCCCGCCCTCCGCGTGGGTGAGCCGTCCAATTAGCCGCGCAACGGTGTACCGGTCCGCGATCGGCAACCGCCCATAGACCGACGGCACCACGTAGATCACCCGGTCGATGCTGGTGAACGAACTCTGCCCGATGATCGCCCCCCGGCTCTCGAGGACCAGGTCTTCCGGAGGGATGGCCATCCGAGGCTCTACAATGGTGCCCCCCTCCCGGACCTGCAGGGGACGGCATTGGACCAGGTTGATCCGATAGCTTTCGTCCGGGAAGAAGTTGGCGGTGAACTCCACGTCAACGGGGTACTCGTAGGCCTCCTGCAGGATGCCGAGCATCTCCCACATGTCGCGGACGAAAGACGTCCCTGTCAGGAGCCGGTCGAACGTGAGAACCCACCGGGATTTCAAAAAGGAGCGCGGCTCCCTCCTCCCCGCGTGGGGGGTTCCCCGTTGCGAGCCGAGCAGCCCTAAGGGTAATTCGAGGCCGGCCTTCACGACCTCGTCCACGTGGAGAGTGGAGAACCGGTTCCTTTTCAGGTCCAGGACATCCACGCGGCGCTGGGTGTACTCCATGACCTCGTCGAAGTCTGTTTCGGGACGCCGTGTGGGATCATTGAGAGCCACCACCCGGGTGTAGTCGTCATCGGAACGGTCTACCGCCCGCGTTCCCAGGCCAAAGACGACCCGCACTACCCCTGCTTCGGGCTCGATGTATTCGCTCCAGGCGTAAGGGTTGTACGAGAGGCCCACCCCGGCCACATGGGGATAGAACAGGTGGCCGGCAACGGCACCGGATACCCGTTGTACCAGAAGGGCCATCTGCTCGTCCCGGTCGAGCAGCCCCCGGTGCGCCCGGTAGAGCAGCGCCTCTCTGCTCATCGTGCTCGCATATACCTCGCGAACGGCGGCCAGGAAACCCT
>CAZXXV010000137.1:0-9187 GCA_964644725.1 uncultured bacterium | reverse complement strand
AGGGGCGGCCACTCCGCCAGCAGATCGGCAATCCGAGGGGTGATCATGGTGCCGTTGGTGAAGAGGGTGACCAGAAGCCCCTTTCTCTTCATGTGGAGGTAGATCTCGGCGAAGTCGGGCCGGAGCAAGACCTCACCGCCGGTCATCAGCATCCACAGGCAGCCCAGGTCCACGACCTCGTCGGTGATCCGGAGGATCTCGGCGGTGGTGAGTTCCTGCCGCTTGGCCCGGAGATCGCCGCTGGGCTCATTCACGTAGCAGTGGGCGCAGCGCAGGTTGCACCGAAACGTCAGCTCGATGCTGCCGTCCAGGGGGGTCCGCTCCGCGGAGACCCGCTCTCCGATCCTCTCGGCGAAAGCCGAGTAGGAGATTCCGGGGATGTCGTGGCAGGCAGCTCGGTCACTCATGGTAAGATGCTTGCGCTGATTTCTATGACGCCCACATTGTTGCTGGCGACATCGGTCGTCAATAGGTGGAGAGCGCCCGAAATCCCCGGCACGATCGCAACCTCCAAGGCTGCGGCACCCACCAGAGCGGCCGCCAGGGCCAGGGAAAAGCCCGCGAGGAACAGGCGTCGCCAGAACGGGTGAGAGAAGTGTGCGCAGAAAGGCTGCATCAAGGGACCTCCCGTCAACTGGGTGTGGTGGTTGTGGGGCACCCAGGAACCGGGGATGCCCGGAAATACTTCTACGGCCATAAACCAGATCAATTTAGTGCAAAGATCGGGCCGCCAAAGGCGGAAGGCAGGTGTCCGCGCCGCTCCCTTGGGAACGGATCAGGCCGCTCCAGGCCCGCCGCCTACGTCGCTGGAGGCCGCATCCGTGATGTACAGGAGGCTGTTCTGCGCCAGGTCTACACGGCGCGGTGATGCCAACCGTTCACCTTTGGCATCGGTGAGAACCTCGACCACTGGCCGCAAGGGAAAGGCCGGATTCGTGGCCACGACGCGGGCGGTCTCTTTGGAGTTCAGGCGAACGAAGCTGCCCACCGGGAAGGTGGACAAGCCTTGGATGAGCCCCTTGAGGATTCGGTCCGGGAACATGTGGCGGTTGACGCTCATGATCTCCTTCACGGCGTCGAAGGGAACCCGCGCCTTCTGGTACGAACGTGTGTGCGTCACGGACTCGTACACGTCGGCCAGGCCGACCACCTTGGCGTACTCGTGAATCTGATCGCCCTTGAGGCCCTGGGGATAGCCGCTGCCGTCCTCGCGCTCTTGCTCGTGGAGAGCGACGACGGCCAGCCAGTCGAACTCAGGCCCGAGGGCCTGCAGCATCCGGAAGCCCTTCTCGGGATGCTGGCGGATGAGGGCGAGTTCGTCGGGGGTGAGGGTCCCGACCTTCTCCAGGATGCGTCGGGGGATGCTCAGCGTGCCCACGTCGTGCAGGCAGGCCGCCAGGGCCAGCCGCCGCAGGTCCTCCTCGCCGTAGCCGACCCCCTGCCCGATCTTGACTGCCAGGATGGCCACGTTGACCATGTGGGCGGGCAGATTGGGATAGGTTTCGCTTCTCTCTAGGGCCTGGACCACCAGCCCGTCCTCGCGTGCCAGGGACTCGATCAGGTCCGCGACCACCCGCTGCAGCGCGCCTATTTCGTATGGCTTCCCCGCGCTTGCCGCTTCCACGATGCGGGCCACCTCTTGCCAGGCGCTCTGGTAGAGGGCCTCTGGACGATAACTCGGCTCCGGGCTCTCGGCCGAGACCGATCCAGGCGCAGGGGAACCAATCCCTGCAAAGGACAAGGTCTTATCCTTCCCCTGTGCAGTATCCTTGGCCGCATCCGGTTTCCGGACCAGATCACTCAGGCGGACGATGGCAAACTCTCCTCGCGGGATTGCGGATTTCGGATTGCGGATTTCGGATTTCCGATTCCATTCCGGATTCCGCAATCCGCACTCCGAAATGTATTCACGACAGGCTTGCCGCAACCCGCTGCACAAGGGTCGCAGCCACGGTCTGGGCGCGGATGGCGTACCCCTCCAGCAGGCACAGATCGCACAGGGTATTGATGCTGCGCGGGACGCCCCGGGCATGCCGCCACACGAGCTGCAGCGCCTCCTGGGAGAAGAGGGGCCTTCCCGCCCCGGCCTTCTGCAGCCGATAGGTGACGTACTGCATGGTCTCGGGCTCGTCGAGTGGCTTCAGGTAGAAGCGGATCGCGATCCGTTGCTCCAACTGCTTGATGCGGGCAATGATGTCTTTGATCTCGGGTTGCCCCATCATGATCAACGTCAGAAGAAAGCGCTCGTTCAACTGGAAGTTCAGCAGCATCCGGAGTTCCTCGAAGACGGCCGGGTCCCGGATGGTGTGGGCCTCGTCCACGATCAGGACCGTCTCTTTGCCCTCCTGCGCGTTGTTGAGCAGGCGGTCGTTCAGGCCCCGCAGCAGGGCCACCTTCGTACTGCTGGCGGGGGTGATGCCCAGTTGGAGGTCAATCTCCTCCAGGAAGTCGTTGCCTGGCAGCGAGGGATTGGTGACCAGACCCACGTCATACTTCTCCTCCGCCAACTGGAGGATGAGCGCCCGACTCAGGGTGGTCTTGCCGCAACCCACGTCACCGATCAGCAGGGCTGCACCCTTGTTGTGCCTGACGGTGTACAGAAGCCGGGCGAGTGCCTCGCGATGCTGGGCGGAGAGAAAGAAGAAGTTTGGGTCAGGCACGTTCTGGAAGGGAGCAGTCGTCAGGCCCCAGTACTCTTCGTACAATTTCGGCTCCTCATCCAGCGGTTGGGCCGCGCCGTTTCCAGCGGGCCCAACTTGCCATCGCCGAGACATCCCGCCGGTCGGTGCAGGCACACCGCTCTAATCTGCCCGATCTTCGGATCCAGAAGGTCGGCACGGCGTGGCCTATTTTGCAAGCCTTGGGGGGCCAAATTCAATCAAACAAGTACCATAGCGAGCCAAACTCCGCAAGAAAAAAGACGATTCGTCGGGCCTGGAGGAGGGTTTCGCCCCAGGGTCTTGGAGTGGTGATCTCCGACTGGCGATGAGGCGCCGTCCTGCCGGATGATCGAGAACCGTCGTCGTCTCTCCCCAAGGATCTCCTCCGCTTCAGACAAATTCCGGGAACGGATGTCGTGACCCGTGGCACAACACTCGACTGGTCCCGCGTGGCCGGCATGGGGTGCGCCCCTCGCTGCGGGGCGATGCTCTGCGGGAATCTCTGGAGGTTGATTGGCAGCGGCTGGAGACCCTTCCCCGTTTCGGGCCTCGTTAGGGGCGCGTGAACCGGCGGAGGCCTCCGGGCTACCTCCTGATGGGCAACGCCCTCGGCTGTTGGTCCGGGCCATGGCCCGGGACGAGCGACGCAGGTCCCGCTGCGGCCCTTGACGCGCCGGGCCCGCTGGAAAAAACGGCGCCGGCACCATTTTTTTCTTGCATTCGCGGAAAAATACACTATAACCCAAATGAAAAAATTTCCCGGTGCCGCGCGCGCGTGACCGGGGCGAAAGGGGGTAGTTAATTGCACGCATTGGGCAGACACCTGTTGGTGGAACTCCACGGTTGTCACCCAGACTCGCTCAAGAAAGTGGACGTGGTCAAAGACATCCTCGTCGGCGCTGCCCGAGCCTGCGGGGCCACCATCGTCGACGTCGCATTTCACGAGTTCAACCCCTTCGGGGTGAGCGGCGTCGTGGTCATCGCAGAATCCCACCTCTCAATTCACACCTGGCCCGAGTACCGTTATGCCGCAGTGGACATCTTCACTTGTGGCGATGTGATCAAACCCGAGTACGCCGCCGACTACATCGCCTCCCGTTTTCGCTGCAAAAACCCCTCCATCGTCGAGATGAAGCGTGGCCTGTTCCCCGATGCGGTGGGAAAGGTCGCCCATAAGGTTGCCGATCCTGCGGGCAAGATCGCGCAGCGGGTCACGCAGAGTGTCGCCCAGAGGGTACCCGATGCCTCTGAAGAACTATCGCTGGTTCATTGAGTACTTCAGTGCCGAGGAGGGCCACCTCCACGGCATTCGCCGGGTCCTGTTCTCCAAGGAGACCCCGTTCCAATCCCTCGACATCCTGGAACTCGGGTCCTACGGCAAGGCCCTGGTGTTGGACGGGCGGATCCAGTCCAGCAGCCGCGACGAGTTCATCTACCACGAGATGCTGGTTCACCCCGCCATGCTGGCGCACCCCGAACCGCGGCGAGTCTTCATCGTCGGGGGTGGTGAGGGGGCCACGCTGCGCGAGGTCCTCCGGCACCGCAGCGTCCAGCGGGCCCTGATGGTGGACATCGACGAGGAGGTCGTGGCCCGCTGCCGGGAGCTGCTGCCCGAGTGGCACCAGGGGGCCTTCGAGGATCCCCGGACGGAACTCCGGTACCTGGACGCTCGCAAGTACCTGGAGGACACGTCGGAGAGCTTTGACGTGGTCATCATCGACATCTCCGAGCCGATCGAGGAGGGCCCGGCCTATCTCCTGTTCACGCGGGAGTTTTACGAGATCGTGCGCGACCGGCTGTCACCGGCCGGCGTCATCTCGCTCCAGGCCGGGACGGTGGGCCTGAACGATCTGGAGTGCTACGCGGCCATCCAGAAGACGCTGGAGGGGGTCTTCCCCGTGGTGGCCCCATGCTGGGCCTCCATCCCCTCCTTCGCGCTGCCCTGGGGATTCTCCGTGGCCTCCAAGCAACAGGATCCCCGGCACCTGACGCCGGAGGATGTGGACAAGCTGGTGGCCGATCGCATCGCGGGCGAGCTTCGCTACTACGACGGCATCACCCACCAGGCGAGCTTCTTGCTGCCCAAGCACATCCGGATGCGGCTGGCCAGCCAGACGCGCACCATCGAGGACAACCACCCCTTGTTCACTTGGAGCTGACCGATCGTTGCTGGACCAGGGCCGCGCGACATGAGAGATACATCACGGGGCCCCGTGGGGTTCCTGCCTGCCGCTGGCTCCCCGCCTCTTGCCTCTCGCTTGTTCCCATGATCCCCGAACGGCAGTACCGCACGCCCCTCTTCGACGCCCTGGTGGCCCTGGCCGAGGCCAGGAAGGTCTCGTTTCATACGCCTGGCCACAAGAGCGGGAAGGGGATCTCCACTCGCTTCCGGAAATTCGTCGGGAGCAAGATCTTCACCATCGACCTCACCACCCTGGACGAGGTAGACTGCCTCCAGAAGCCGGTCGGGGTCATTCGCGAGGCGCAGGAGCTGGCCGCCGAGGCGCACGGGGCCGACCGCTCGTTCTTCCTGGTGAACGGGACCACCGTGGGCAACCACGCCATGATCCTATCCACGGTGCTCCCTGGAGAGGAGGTGCTGGTTGCGAGGAACGCCCACAAGTCCATCCTGGCCGGGATCATCCTGAGTGGCGCCACTCCCCGGTTCTTCCTGCCCACCTTCGATCCGGACCTGGGAATTGCCATCAACGTCAGCGCCGCCGCGGTTGAGGACGCCATGCGAGCCCACCCGAAGGCGCGGGTGGTGGCCCTGACCAGCCCCAATTACTATGGGATCGCTGCCGACATGCCCACCATCGTCGCTGCCGGTCAACGCCAGGGGAAGGTGGTGATCGTGGATGAGGCGCACGGGCCGCACCTGCACTTCCACCCGGCGCTGCCCCCCTCGGCGGTGGACGCGGGGGCCGACCTCACGGTGCAGAGTACCCACAAGATCGTCGGGGGGATGACCCAGGCCTCCATGCTGCACGTGAAGGGCACGGCCGTGGACGCGGGGCGGGTGGCTGGCATCCTCCAGATGCTTCAGAGCACCAGCCCGTCCTATATCCTGATGGCCTCCCTGGACCTGGCACGGATGCAGATGGCCACGGAGGGCCGGAAGTTGCTGGGGAAGGCCATCGAACTGGCCGAGGAGGCCCGTTCGCGGATCAACCGCATCCCGGGGCTTCGCTGCCTGGACAGCCGCCAGGTGAAGGAGTGGGGGGACCTCAGCCTGGACGTGACCAAGCTCACCATCTCGGTGAAAGAGCTCGGCCTGACGGGCTACGCCGCCTCTGCGCTCCTCAACAGCCAGTTCGACATCCAGGTGGAGATGGCCGACCTGTTCAACCTCCTGGTGATCGTCAGCATCGGGGATCGTCGGGATGATCTGGATCGGTTGGTGCGGGCCCTAGAGGCCCTGGCGGGCCGCGCGCACGGGCCGGCCTTTGTCCCCGAAATCCTGCCCACCCCACCGATCCACGAAACCCGCCTGGCCTGCTCGCCTCGGGAGGCCTACTTCGGCAAGTACGTCTACGTCCCGCTCAATCAGGCGGCCGGGCGGATCACGTGCGACATCGTGACCATCTACCCGCCGGGGGTCCCGATCCTGACCCCGGGGGAGGAGATTTCTCGTCAGGTCGTAGAGTACCTCCAGTTCCTGGGCCGGCATGGCGCCCGGATTGACGGCGTGATCGAGCTGCCGGATCCCGGGATCCGCGTTCTGGCCCATTGATCGTTCCCCATTGTCCTCGATCTGGCAGACGCCGAGTTCCAGGGCGCCTCGACACCCGGCCGGGGCATCCCCCGCAGCCGGCGCGTATCCGCGAATGTCCATCCCATCGATCCTTTGCGGAATTGCGTTGCAATTTTTGCGGGCCCTGCTATAGTGCGCGGCGGTTTAGGGTGGTGGAGACTCCACGGCGGGCTAAGGGACGGGGTCAGCCCGGCCCCGGCCCTTTAGCCCGTGCGTCGTTCTGGGAGATGGTCCTGTGCGCAAACGGATCCGGGGTCGCGTGATCCTGCTGGTGATCGCCACGTTGGTCACGGGATACTACATCGCGCCCAGCGTGGCCCCCGTGGGGGGCCTGCCGTCCCTGTTCCCCGGCGTGCTTCCCCGGGCGGAGCGAATAAACCTCGGCCTGGACCTGCAGGGGGGGATGCACCTCGTCCTAGAGGTCCAGGCGGAAAAGGCAGTGGAGAATGCGACCGAGCGCCTCATGGAGGAGGCGCGCCGCATCCTGGACAAGGAGAAGATCGGCGTTTCGCGTCTGGCCCGCGAGGGCAAGGCGGAGATCCTGCTGAAGGTGGCCAAGGCGGACGAGCGGGACAAGGCCCAGCGAGCCCTGGGGGAGCTGGTGACACTGGACAAGATCCCCGGGGCCACGCCCGATGAACTCCGGATGACGCTCCAGGGGCGCGAGGTCAAGCGGATCGAGGAGCTGGCCGTCCGGCAAAGCCTGGAGACGATCCGGAACCGCGTGGACCAGTTCGGCGTCACAGAGCCGCACATCGTGCCCGAGGGCGACCGGCGGGTCGTGGTCGAGCTTCCCGGGATCAGGGACCCGCAGCGCGCCATCAACCTAATCGGGAAGACGGCCCTCCTCGAGCTGAAGGCGGTAGACACCACGCTGAACCCCCTGGACGTGGAGCAGGGAAAGGTCCAGCTGCCGCCGGATCTGCAGCTGCTCTACCAGCGCGAGGTGGACGAGAACAAACAGGTGATGGGCAAGCGACCGATCGTCGTGCAGCGCCAGCCCATCATTACGGGCGCGTCCCTCACCTCGGCCGAAGTCCGGCCCGATGACCAAGGGGGCTGGCTGGTGGCTTTCGCGCTGGACGGGGAGGGGGGACGGATCTTTGGCGACTTCACCGGCGCCAACATCGGCCGGCATCTGGCCATCGTCCTGGACGACACGGTCTACAGCGCGCCGGTCATCCGCAGCAAGATCGGCGAGGGGCGGGGGCAGATCGAGGGGAGTTTCACCGCCGATTCGGCGCGGGACCTGGCCATCGTCCTCCGGGCCGGGGCGCTGCCGGCGCCGGTGAAGATCATCGCCAACCTCACCGTCGGGCCGTCCCTGGGGCAGGACTCGATCGAGAAGGGGGTACGTGCCGCCATCATGGCCGCCATCCTGGTCGTCCTTCTCATGGCGTTCTACTACAAGCTGTCGGGCGTCATCGCCGACTTCGCCTTGGTCCTGAACTGCATCATGCTCGTGGGCGTCCTGGTGGCGATCCGGGCGACCCTCACGCTCCCCGGCATTGCCGGGATCGCCCTGGGCATCGGGATGGCGGTGGACAGCAACGTCCTGATCCTGGAACGGATCCGGGAAGAGCTGAAGCTCGGCAAGACCGTTCGGTCCTCCATCGACGCCGGGTACGACAAGGCCTTCGTCACGATTATCGACTCTCACGTGACCACGCTCATCACGGGCGCCGCCCTATTCCTGTTCGGCACGGGGCCCGTCAAGGGCTTCGCGGTGACGCTGAGCCTGGGCGTGGCGATCAATCTCTTCTCCGCCCTGGTCGGCACGCGAGTGGTCTACGACTGGATGACCTTGCGCCGAGAGTTGAAGCGGCTGAGCATCTAAGACATGTCAATTGGGCGATTCGTCGATTGGTCAATTGGCAAAGACGGGGTCCGAGGGCTAGTGTACTCGTCATTCTTGGGTCTTGCGGTTCCAAGTTGACTCGTTGACCAATTGACTGATTGACAGTTTTCGGGGCGCGGGAGCGCCCAAGCAGAGAGTCGGGCCGTGGAAATCCTGGGTAAGACGAACTTCGATTTCATCGGCAAGCGCTACATCGCATACAGCGTCTCGACCGTCCTGGTCATCCTGGGGATCGTGGCGTTGATCCAGATCTCCCGGGGGGTGGCCAACATGGGGATTGATTTCGCCGGTGGCACCTCGACCCAGGTGAAGTTCGAGCGGCCCGTGGACCTCGGGGCGGTGCGCGAGGCGCTGAGCAAGAACGGGATCAAGGACAGCGAGCCACAGCAATTCGCCGACGGGCGCAGCGTGATGGTCCGGCTGAAGCGGGGCACGGGTGAGGTCGCCGGGACCGCCGAGCTGGTGCAGAACGCGTTGCGCAAGGAGCTCGGGGATAACCCCTTCACGGTGGAGGCCTCCACCGAGGTGGGACCGGCCATTGGCAAGGAACTCCAGCAGAAGGCCCTGATCGCCATCGCCATGTCGTTGGCCGGCATCATCGTGTACATCGCCTGGCGGTTCGAGTTCCGCTTCGGTGTGGCCGCAACCATCGCCACCCTCCACGATGTGCTGGGCGTCCTGGGCATCGTGTCCATCCTGCAGAAGGAGATCACGCTGCTCATCGTCACGGCCCTGCTCACCATCGCCGGATACTCCCTGACGGACACGGTGGTGGTCTATGATCGGATCCGGGAGAACCTCCGGGCACGCCGTAAAGAGCCACTGGGCGCCGTCATGAACGCCAGCATCAACCAGGTGCTCAGCCGGACAGCCATGACCTCCATCACCACCCTGCTGGGGGCCTTGGCCCTCTTC
>CAZXXV010000136.1:5559-9189 GCA_964644725.1 uncultured bacterium | reverse complement strand
CGCCGGTACCAATCCGCCTCCGGCGGACCGCAGGCGGATTGGTGCGCCAAGGTCGGCACAATTACATGGCAATCCGGCAACTAGGCAACCGGGCAATCTGGAGTCCCTGATTGCCGGGTACCTTCTGGGTGCGTCAGGTTGCCTGATTGCCTCCCCGTGGCGCATTTGTCCGCCAAAGGCGTCTTGGCGGTTAAATCGTGCTGAGGAAGCGGCCCGCTGCGGCCGGACGGTAGTGTTCGAGATCGCGGCGGAGGGGGCAATCTTCACAGTGCGGGACTGGCCGGCAGAAATCCTTGCCGATGGCGACGAGCAGGGCGTGGTATTCGTTGTACAGGGAGGCGTCCGGGGGGAGGTTGCGCATGAAGAGGGCCTGCATCGCGTCGTACGTGGCGTCTGGCCGGATGAGGCCGTGCCGTTGGAGGATCCGACGGGTGTACGCGTCCACAACGAAGATCGGAACGTTTCCCGCGTATAGGAGGATGGAATCGGCCGTCTCCGGCCCGATGCCGGGCACCGCCAGGAGTTCTTTCCGCAGGCTTGAGGGGCGCTCCGCGAACATCCGGGACAGGTCGAGCCGGTACCGGGCCTGAAGGAAGCGGAGGAAGCGTTTGACGCGCCGGGCCTTTGTTCGGTAATATCCAGAGGACCTGACCAGCCGGGCCAGGCGGGACGTGGGAAGGGCCGCCAAAGCTTGGGGCCTCAGAACGTGCGCCCGGCGGAGGTTGGCGATGGCGCGGGCCACGTTGGTCCAGGCCGTGTTCTGGGTCAGGATGGCCCCGACGATGACCTCGAAGCAGGTTCGGCCGGGCCACCAGCCCTGAGGACCCAGGGTGCGCTCCATGGCCCGGTACATGGCGCGCAGTCGAGCCGAGAGATCACGGGAACTTCGTTTACCACCTGGACGAAACGACGTGCGGATTGGCATAGGTCCAGGACTCTGGCCCGGCAGGGCAAGAAAGTCAAGCCTTCGACTTCCCAGCATACGTGCTGGGGTTGCTCAGGGTTGACCCTGAGCGGCGCTTCATACCCACCTTGAGGGGTGGGGCTTGGTGCCGGCGAATGGGTCAAGGCAGAAACGGGTAGGGCGGTTGAGGGTGGGATGCCGAAAATCCTGGCAGTCGATTGGGGACGGGCCACACTGGGACTGGCGGTGAGCGATGAACTCGGGATCACCGCCCAGGGCCTGACCAGTCTTCCTCGCCTCGGCGAGAGCAGGGACGTCGAGGCCATCGGGACCTACATCCGCGACCTGGGGATCGAGGCGATCGTGGTGGGCCTCCCCAAGAACATGGACGGAAGCCTGGGTCCCTCGGCCGAGGCAGCGCAGGAGTTTGCCCGACTCCTGCGGGACCGCCTGGACATCCCGGTCCACCTGTGGGATGAGCGGCTGACCAGCCTGGCCGCCGAACGGACGCTGGTGAGTGCGGGGATGCGCCGCCGCGCCCGCCGCGCCGTGCTGGATCAGGTGGCGGCGACGATGATCCTCCAGGGCTTCCTGGATCGCCAGCGCGCCATGGCGGATCGAGGAGATTCCTAGCGGATGGCAACGAGCCTCCCGAGCCGCTTTCGTGGGCTGAGCGGCGTCCTCCTCGCCCTGGCCATGACGGCTGTCGGGGTCCGCACCTACCTCCAGTCCGATGTGGCCAGCCTCACCGGCGCGGGCACCGGTCCCTCCACCATCGTCTATATCAAGCCAAAGACCGGAGTCCAGGAGATCGCCCAGACCTTGCGAGAGGCCGGCGTCATCCACAGCCGCTGGGCCTTCCTGGCGCTGGCCTACGTCCAGGGATCCCTCACGCGCCTGCACGCCGGTGAGTACGAGTTCACCCGTGGGATGTCCCTCCGCGAGATCCTGCGGAAGTTGGAGATAGGTTGGGTCATTACCCATCAGGTCACGATTCCCGAAGGGTTCACGGCACAGGACATTGCCGGTCTCCTTGCCGGCGAGCGACTGGTGGATGCCGACCGGTTCATGGCGCAGATGAAAGATGCCAAGTTCGCGGAGAGCCTGGGCGTGCCCGGAGACACCCTGGAGGGCTACCTGTTTCCCGACACCTACCGGCTCACCCGTGGAATGGGAGAGGAAGAGATCATTCGCATCATGGTTTCTCGCTTCCGCCAGACCGCGCCGAAGGGCATGGAGGAGCAGGCCCAGCGCCTGGGCCTGGATGTGCACTCGGTGGTGACACTGGCCTCACTCGTCGAGAAAGAGGCCCGGCTGCACAGCGAGCGCCCACTGGTGGCGGCGGTGTTCTACAACCGGCTCCGACGCAACATGCCCCTCCAGTCCGATCCGACCGCGGTCTACGGTGCTACCGGTCCCCGGCACAAGATCACGCCGTTGGACCTGCGGCGCCGGACCCCCTACAACACCTATCTCAAGGCCGGGCTGCCGCCGGGGCCGATCGCCAATCCGGGGCTGGCTTCGCTCACGGCGGCGCTGAACCCGGCGCGGGTCAGCTTCCTGTACTTCGTGGCCAAGAAGGACGGGTCGCACTTCTTCTCGCGGACGCTGGAGCAACACGCCCAGGCGGTGCGCAAGTTCCAGGCGCGGGGTGAGAGCGCTGCGGGCGGCGGCTCGTGAGGCCGTCGGCCCATTCGCGAGCATGGCGACCGCAGGCGACAACATCGGCGGCACACCGTAACCCCTGAGGAATTGGAGGACCGAATGACGCCGTGGAACAGGCTGGCCATCCTCGGCCTGCTGGTGGGAGCCTTGACGGCCTGCGCAGGGCCCGAAGCCGAGCTCGCCCAGCAGGCGTCGGCCCGGACGCACTACGACATAGGGCTCGGCGCTCTCGCCGAAAACGACCTGAAGAAGGCGATCAACGAATTGCAGATGGCAGTAAAGGAGGACCCCCGCAACGCCCGTCACCAGTATGCCCTGGGCAACGCCTACTATCGCAACGGACAGATTGACGAGGCGATCGTGGCCCTCCGCCGAGCGGTCGAGTTGAACCCGCGCCTGTCCGACGCCTACAACGACCTGGGTGCAGCCTACGTCCAGAAGGAATGGTGGGACCTCGCCATTGATGCCTTCCGCAAGGCGCTGGCGAACCCGCAGTATGCGAATCCCGAGCGGGCGTACCTGAACCTGGGGAATATCTACTACGCCCGGGGACAGCACGACCGGGCGGCGGAGGAGTTCAACAAGTTGCTGGATCTATTCCCCCAGTCGGCCGATGCCCATTTCTTCTTGGGCCGGACCCTCTTGGCACAGGGGAAGCTTCCGGAGGCGCGAGAGCATCTCGAGCGGGCGATCAAGCTGGAGGGAAGCATCCCGATCTTCCATCTCGAGCTGGGGGTTGCGCTCCTGCGGTCGGGCCAACGTGACGCCGCGCGCGAGAGCTTCCGACGCGCTCTGGATCTCAATCCGGCCGGCCCGGAAGCCGATGCGGCCCGCCGCCATCTGCGAGAGCTGAACTAGAGCATCGCCCATTGGGCTCTGTCTGTGAGTGGGCAATGCAAAACCGACAACCGACAACTGACAATTCACAATGGAGGTATACCAGGCCGGGGCAGACCCTGCGCCGGTTTTCTTTCTGGGCGGTGACCGGTTTCAAATTGTCGGTTTGAACTTTTGCATTGCGCCACACTCCCTTGGAGGTGACCGCATGGCGACAATCGAAC
>CAZXXV010000136.1:1930-5459 GCA_964644725.1 uncultured bacterium | reverse complement strand
AACTTTTGCATTGCGCCACACTCCCTTGGAGGTGACCGCATGGCGACAATCGAACCTGGCGAGGCGTCGGGCTGGGCAGAGGGGCTGGAGCGCCTGGCCCGACTGATCCCGGGCGTGGGGCGCTACCAGGATCGTGAAGGGCTCCGGGAAACGGACAAGCGCATCCGGGTGCATCTGGCGAACCTGTTGGCAGAGCTCAGCCGGATGGTGGAGGGGTCAGAGCGCCGACTCACCGAGGCCAAACGGCTGGATCGCTTGCCGGCCCTGGACCGCGTGGCGCGCCTGCTGAACACCCTGGCGGACCGGATCCGTTTCGCCGGCTATGGCTTTGCAGGTGTCTTCGACATCCACAAGATCCGGGAGAGAGAGCTGGCGGCGATGCACCGCTTCGACCTCGGTCTTTTGGAGGCGGTTTCCCGCTTGCGGGAGCCTGTCCGGGCCCTGGCCGAGAAGGCGACCGACGACGCGGCCTTCCCCCAGGCGCTGCAGGCAGTGGAGACGGAGCTTCAAGAGTTCGAGCGCACGCTGGGGGAACGGGACCGGCTGCTGCGCGGCCTCTAGGAGGGAGGCACCATGGCCATTTTACTTGAGGTGATCGAGTGGTTCGATCCGGATGGCCGGCAGTTCGTGCATCGGATCCCGGAGGAGGGCTCGGCCGACATCAAGATGGGCGCCCAGGTCATCGTCCGGGAGAGCCAGGCAGCCGTCTTCTTCCGCGACGGCAAGGGCCTGGACGTGTTCGGGCCCGGGCGGCACACTCTGTCCACCCTGAACCTGCCCATCCTCACCAAGGTCCTAAGCCTTCCCTGGGGATTCACCAGCCCCTTCCGGGCCGAGGTTGTCTTCATCAACCTCAAGGTCTTCCCGGACCTCAAGTGGGGCACGAAAGAGCCGGTGGCCTTCAAGGACCAGGAGTTGGGCCTGGTGCGCCTGCGTGCCTTCGGCATCTTCAGCGCGCGGGTGACCCAGCCGCTCCTCTTCGTCAACACGCTGGTGGGCACCCAGGGGGCCTACACCTCGGACCAGGTGGAGGCCTACCTGCGCGAGGTGATCGTCTCCCGGCTGAACGACTTCCTCGGGGAGCACGTGGAGACCATTTTCCAGCTTCCCAAGCAGTACGACGAGATCGGCGTGGCAGTGAAGAGCCGCTTGCAGGACGACTTCCATCGCTACGGTCTGGAGTTGATCGACTTCTTCATCAACGCCATCACGCCGCCCCCGGAGGTCCAGAAGATGATCGACGAGCGCTCCGGCATGGCGGCGGTCGGAAACCTGGATCAGTTCCTGAAGTTCAAGGCGGCCAAGGCGATGGGGGATGCCGCTGCCGGCGTGGGTGCAGGGGGCGCGGCGGCCGGCGGCCTGGGCGTGGGCCTCGGGGCGGGGCTCGGGTTCATGCTCCCCGGCATGATCTATCAGAGCCTGCGGCCCGAGGACGCGGACCCGGAGCGGGTGCGGGAGCGGGGGACCGTTCTCTGCCCGGACTGCCACGCCGAGGTGCCGCTCACGGCGCGGTTCTGCCCTGCTTGCGGGAACCAGATGGTCGTGGCGAATAAGTGCCCCCAGTGTGGGAAGAACGTCACGGTCCAGGCGAAGTTCTGTCCCGCATGCGGCGCGAGCCTGGCGGCCACGCTGACCTGTCCCCATTGCCAAACCGTCCTTCCACCCCGGACGAAGTTCTGTACGAACTGCGGTGAGGCGGTGAGTAAGCCAGCGCCGTGAGGATCCCCTGTCCGCAGTGCGGCGGCGAAGTTCGCCTCCAGGAGGCCGGCGGATTTCCCGCTTGCCCATTCTGCGGCGCCGGGCTGGTCCTGGACCTGAGCGGCGTCCGGCCGCACCTGCTCTACCGGCCGCGCTACCCCGCGACGAATGTCCTGCCGCTCTTGCGGCGCTGGTGCGACCGACAGGGGCTCCCCGCGCCGAGTATCGTCTCCCCCGCGCGCCTGACCTACTTTCCCTTCTGGCGGTACGTGCGTGAGGGTCCGCCCCGCCTCGTCCCCGCCTGGCCCACGTTAGATGTCCGCTGGGCCGATGTGCAGATTCCCGAGGCTGAACAGGTCTTCTACGACCCGGCCCTCGTCGAGGGGGCCGAGGTGGTGGAGTCCAGTGTGGCGGAGGCGGCGGCGCGACAGCGCCTCCCGGCGGGGGAGGGCGTGAAGCCGGGCGAACTCGTGCACGTGCCGTTCTTCGAGGTCGCGATGCGGATCGAGACCTCACGCCTGGCAGTGAGCGTGGAGGCATGCTCCGGGCGCGTCTATGCCTCGGCGATGCCCGAATCCGTCCTGGCGAGGCGGGCGAGCGGGGTGGGCCAACTGGTGACGATGGGCCTGGGATTCGCCGTCATGCTGGCGGAGGCGGCGCTTCTACCTCCGGCATGGCTCGCTGCTCCCGCGATCGTTGCCACGGCGTTTGTCACCTACTGGGTCACGCTGGCTGGGACGAAGGGGGGCTCGGCCTGAGGGCTGCCTCCATGGGCTTCACGCATCTCGAATGCCCTTCGTGCGGGGGCGCCTTGTCGCTCAGCGAGGGCGAGCGGATCGTCCCCTGCCGGTACTGCGGGGGCAAGCATCTGGTCTTGGTTCCCGGTGCGGTGCCGCGTTACGTGGTCAGCCTCGGGGTGAGCCAGGACGAGGCGCGCGCCACAGCGCAGGCCGCGCTCCAGCGGCCTGGCGTACCTCGGCTGCTTCGCGAGCACGCTCGCTTCCAGGACGTCCTCCTCTGCTACGTCCCTTTCTACGAGTGCACTGCGGTCCGGCTCGGCACCTTTTTCATGAAGGAGCGGATAAAGGAGCCGGGCCCCGTGACGGACGAACGGCCGGACGACGGGGCAATCCAGCAGTGGCTCGAGCGGCCGCCGGTGGAGAAGGAAGACACCAAGGTCATAGAGCAAGACGCCATCCTGGTCGGCCCGGCGTGCGACCTGCCGGAGCTGGGCGCGGACCGGATACAGTTGGCCGAGCTCCGGCGTGGCGCGACGAAGGTGGCCCTTGAGGCTTTTGACCCCGTGGCACTCCAGAGCCGGGCGGTCGTCTTCGGGCCGACCAAACCCCCCGAGCGCTTCACGAAGGAGGCGACCTGGCGGATCCGGACACGGGGGGACCAGACAACCTACGCCGAACAGCGGGTGAAGGTCCTCTTTTATCCAGTGTGGCAGGCGAGGTACCGGCATCGCGGGCGATTGTACGAGATCGCGGTGGACGGGGTGACCGGGGCGCTTCTGCGGGGACACGCGCCCCTCGAGGCTGAAGGGGCCGCGGCACTGGCGGTGAGCGGGCTTGCGCTGGCGGCATTTTGCATCGGTCGCGTCATGCGGTTGGCCCTCACCGTTCACTGGCCACAGGCAGGGCAGGGCACCGCTGCCGCCGGCGACCCGGGTTCCATGCTGATCCTCGGGCTGGGAACCGTGATCGGGTGCGTCCTGGCGTGGTTGGGCTGGACGAGGATTCAACAGCGTGGAGAGCAGCTCTTGGAGAGCGAGAGGGTCGAAACCATCGCCGCAGGCACGGCAGGGGGGGAGTCAGGGGCGTCCTGA
>CAZXXV010000136.1:0-1830 GCA_964644725.1 uncultured bacterium | reverse complement strand
CCTGATGCCGACACCCACGGTTCTGGCACTGCGCTGCCCTGGCTGCGGAGGGACGCTCCACGGTCTCCCGCAGGATGTGGTGTTCTGGTGCGACGGGTGCGGGGCGCTCCATGAAGTCGTTCAGGACACATTTCTCGGACGCACCGCCTCGGTGGCACGCCCCGTTCAGCCTCCCGTGGGATCGATTCTGCACTTGCCCCTGTGGGCGTTTCGCGTGGACGCCGTCTGGCAGTGGCAGGATCCCAAGCGCGCGGCGCAGGCCCGGCACATCGCGGCCATCGACTGGGTGTACGTGACGGGTTTCGCGCTGCACAATGCGTTCTACTTCGGGGACCCCGGCGTAATCTTCACCCAGAAACGCGTCGCATTGGAGGCGGCGGAGCCGGCCCCGATCCTCGGCTGCACCCGCAGCCTGGAAGAGGCCAAGGCGTACATCGAGCCCCACCTCCTGACGATCATGGATCGCCGGGTGGACGTGACAGGGCTGGAGCTGGCCTGCACGATCGGGGAGGCCGTCCTGTGGGGGATTCCGTACTTCGATGAGGGCCAGGCGCTCCGCGACGGCATCCTCGGGCTCCGGATTCCGGCGGTGGCCGTGGACGAGATCGGGTCGCTGCGGGCGTGGATGAAGGAACGACGGTGAAGGACACGCGAACGGATCTCACCGGGCTCACCTGTCCAGAGGTGGAGGAGCTGGCGGTCGGGCTGGGGCAGCCGCGCTACCGCGGGCGGCAGCTCTTCCGCTGGGTGCACGCGCGTCGCGTCCGGGAGCTGGAGGCAATGACGGACCTGTCGCGCGCCTTCCGGACCATCCTGGGGGAGCACATCATCATCAGCCGTCCCGAGGTCGCGCAGATTCAGCGCGCCAGCGACGGGACGCGAAAGTTCCTACTGCGGCTTTCCGACGGGGAGGAGATCGAGAGCGTCCTGATCCCCGACGATGGGCGCCTGACAGCGTGCATCTCGACGCAGGTGGGATGCCCCCTGGCTTGCCGGTTCTGCCTGACTGGCCTTATGGGACTCCGCCGGAACCTGGTCGCGGGCGAGATCGTGGGGCAGATCCTGGGCCTGCAGGATCGGCTGGAGCAGGGGGAGCGGATCTCCAACATCGTGTTGATGGGGATGGGGGAGCCGCTCCTCAACTTTCCGCAGGTGGAGCGGGCCCTCCGTATCCTGTCGGATGAGTACGGCGCGAACTTCTCGCGAAGGCGGATCACGGTCTCCACGGCTGGGCACGTTCCGGGCATCCAGAAGCTGGCGGCGTCGGACCTGGGCGTCAACCTGGCGGTCTCCCTCAGCGCCACGACGGACGCGGTGCGGGACCAGATCATGCCCATCGACCGGCGCTGGCCCATCGCCGAGCTGCTCAAGGAATGCCGCGACTACCCCTTGCCGAATCGGCGGCGGCTGACGTTCGAGTACGTCATGCTGGGTGGGGTGAACGATTCCCGCGAAGACGCGAAGCGCCTGGTGGGGCTCCTGCGTGGGATCCGGTGCAAGATCAATCTCATTCCCTTCAACACTGCTCCCGACCTGCCGGATCGCCCCTCACCGCGGGAGCGGATGGAGGCCTTTCAGCGCGTCCTTCACGACGCGGGGCTGACAGCCACCATCCGGGAGAGTCGCGGCTGGGACATCTCTGCGGCGTGCGGGATGCTGCGCGTGGAGAAAGCCTGAACCGCCGGTACCAATCCGCCTCCGGCGGACCTTAGGCGGATTGGTGCGCCAAGGTTGGTAAGGTTGAACCAAATCAGAGAGTAGACCGGCTGGCTCGGGAGGTGATTGGCGCAGCAATCGAGGTCCACCCACACCCGGGGGCGAGTTTATTAA
>CAZXXV010000135.1:0-9190 GCA_964644725.1 uncultured bacterium | reverse complement strand
TCCCGGTAGACCGCAAATCGGTCCCGGGCCCCGCCCAAGATCCAGAGCCCCGCGCCAAACTTGAAGGCACTTGTGTTCATGGATGCTCCCACACGCTCACAGCGATACGCGGCCGCTTGAACCGATGGAAACTCACCCCCGGGTGGCCGGGGGCGCCGTTGATTCACGCACGATCAAGGTGGTCGGGAGGACCAGCCGCTGGGGCGGTCGTCCGGCATCGCCTCCCTGGATCCGGCTCAGTAGCACCTCGGCCGCCCGTTGTCCCATCTCCCATTTGGGCATTGACACAGTGGTCAGGGATGGATGGATGAATGCCGAGGCAGGGATGTCATCGAAGCCGACGATGGACACGTCCCCCGGCACGCGGAGCCCTACATCCAGCGCTGCCCGGATCGCGCCGATGGCCATGGTGTCGGGATAGGCCAGCACCGCGGTCGGCCTGGGGTCCACGCCCAGCAGTTGCGCCATCGCCTTGCGTCCATCCTCGTACCCGTGCCCACCGGAGACCAGGAGATCCGGCGTTGCCGCGAGCCCGGCCTGTGCCATGGCGGCCTGATAGCCCCGGACTCTTTCCGTTGCATTGGAAAGAGCCGAAGCGCGGACGATACAGCCGATTCGGCGGTGTCCCAGTTTCAGGAGGTGCTCGGTGGCCGCCTTGCTTCCCTTGAAGTTATCCGCGACCACACAGTCGATCTCCAGGTTCGGGATCTCCCTATCCACCGCCACTGTTGGGATACGGCGCTCCAGAAGCCGCTGGACCGTGGTGGCGTCGGGTGTCGCCTGAATGTAGATCACCCCGTCAACTTGCTTGGTGATCATTACCTCGGCATAGGCCTGCTCCCGAGTAGCATCGTAATCCGAGTGGCAGAGGAGAACGCTGTACCCGTGGGAAAAGCCCGTATCCTCGACCCCCTTTGCCAGCGCCGCGTAGAAGGGGTTGGCGGTGTCCGGCAGGATCAGACCGATCGTCCGTGTCTTCTGGAGGCGCAGGCTGCGGGCGACCTCGGAGGGGCGGTAGTCCAATTGCCGGATGACGCGCAGGACACGATCGCGCGTCGCCTTGGCGACGGGCCGAGGGCCGTCGTTGATGACGTAGCTGACCGTGGCGACGGACACGCGAGCCTTGTGGGCCACGTCCGCCCTGGTTGCCCGTCGGCTCGGCTTCCCGTTTTCCGGCATGGATTCTACTCGTGTTGTCTACTCGTGTTGCGTGAGAACGCCTAACACGACGTGACTGCACGAGTCAAGCGCAATCTCGGGAAGAATGGAAGATCCATCCCAACCAGGATACGTCAGGCGGCTCTCGGCGTTGGGGCCCGGAGATTCTGGCCCGTGTGAATGGGCGAGAGGGGCGACGGCACATTCTCCGGTCTCTTGGGAAGGGATCGCGGATACAGCTTGGCGGGCTGGGGTCGTCACGCGGTCTTCCGCCTTCGCGAGACGGCCCATGGCAAGAAGGAGAGTATCGGCGAATTCCTGAGCCGGCGACTGATCAGGTGGGCGAGATCACCGCCGCCGGAAGAGTTTTGCGTGCGGACTGAATTCGACTTTATCGTCCAGCGGAAACATCGGGCGGGCACACCGGGTATGGCCCAGGCTCTTCAGGTTGGCGCTGGTGGCTCCCGGCGCGTCCATGTTGACCAGCCGCGCCGCCCAGGCCTTGTAGAAGCGCTCCTGGCAATGGGGCGACTTGACGACGACCGCGTCGAACTGCGCCGGGTCCTGACCGTGGGCGAGGAAGAGCGAGCGATCGTAGAGGCTCACGGCGCGGCTGGTCACGACCAGCGTGATCGCGCCGGCCTGGAGGACGGCCGTGTCCCCGGCATACCACTGGTCGCCGTGAGACTCGCTGCGGAAACGTCCCTCGGAGAGCATGCGGACCCGCGCCTCGATCGGCACCGGCTGAAACCGCCTGGTGTCAAGGGCGCCGCCCACCTGGGTGCGCACGGTGTTGCCGACGCCGGCGGCGAAGGCCGCTCGAACAGCCGGCGGATCCACGATGGGGATCAAGGCGCGCCCCTGATATCCCTGCTCCAAAAGGGCCCGCAGGATCGCGTTGCTGTCGCCGGAAGCGCCCGAGCTCGTGGCATCGGCCGCATCGGTGAGGATGACGGTGCCCGTGGTCCTCTTGGCGATCTGGACCGCCTCTTCCAGGCTGGTCAAGGACGCCTGCAACCGCTCGCGCACCCGCCAGAAGTCTTCGGCTAGCTTGACGGCCTCGCGCTCGGCCCGCGCGGGATCGCTGTCAGTTACGACGACGCTTCGCGAGCAGAGCCCCGGCAGGTCGGTGAACGGGTTGCCGATGAACATCCCGGCGACCAGGCCGCCCGGGCTCTGCTCCACGGCCTTGGCGGCGCGGATGATCCCTCCCAGCAGACCGGTCTCGGTGATCAGCTCGTCCCCACGGACCAGAGCCGGGATCGTGACGGCGGCCGTTACCGGGTTGACCTCTCTCCGCAGGATGCGCAGGAGCAGGCGCGCCGCCCGCCCGCCGGTTTCATAGAAATCCACGTGGGGGTAGGTATGGTACATCACCACGGCATCGGCGTGCTGGAGCATCCGATCGGTCAGGACGCCGTGGAGATCCAGCGAGACCACGATCAGGATCTGTTCCCCAAGAATCTTGCGGGTCTCGGCCAGGAGGTACCCTTCGGGGTCGTCCTCGTTCTCGGAGGCCATGGCGCCGTGCAGGGCGAAGTAGACGGCATCCACCTTGGGCGCTCCGCGCACGCCGGACAGAAATTCCTGCGCGATGCGATCGAAGTCAGGAGCGGCCAGCGTCCCGCCCGAGGTGATCGCTCGGGCGCTGTACGTAGGAACGACCTGCACGCTGGCGTCCGACTGAAACACGCTCAGGGCGCCCGCCACTTCGCTCCGGACCCCGCGATGCCGCGCAACGACGTCGTCGCCGAACGAAACCCTGAAGTCGTCATAGTGGCTGAGGACCGGGTTGAACGAGGCAACCTCTTGCTTGCATTCGGCGATCAAAATCTTGGGCACGCTGGGTTCTCCTTCCTCTCGTTAGGGGACGTCTCCCAAGAAAAAAGAGGGGCGACCGTGCCTATAGCTTCCCAGCCCGCAGGTAGCCCAGGGCGAGTTCGCTGGACCAACTCATGTTGGAGAATCGGAACCCGTGGCGGATCAGCTCTCCCGGCGTCTGCGCCTCCGATGGCACCACCCAGATGATCGTTCCCTCTGCGGTGAGGGGACCCTGACTGGTTTGGAGGGTGACCTCCAGCTCCGTCCCGGCCGGAAGGGCCTGGGGAAGGCGGAGCAAGAGCCCAGCTCGGCTGATATCACCTGTGCGTCCCTGGATGGGCGCGTCCGCATTACCCTTGCGGCGACACAGGACGGTGAGTTCTACAGGGAGGCGGACCCCTGCGCTCCGCACCTGCCCCTTGGTGCGAATCAATTCACGGAGGGCACGATGCTGGTCCGGGGGGATGTGGGTGAAGGCCACACCGTGGAAGATCCCGCCCTCGGTGGCGCCTCCTTCTGCGGTCCAGACCACCTCAGCCTTCAACTCGATTTCTCCCTCATACGTCCGAAGGACGACGGTGAGGGACGTCGAGAGGTCGAGGCGCTCGGCCAACTCCAGGCAGGCTCCGCCTTCACTCAGATTGCTGGTCCAGCCCACCCCACTTCTGGTCGGCTCGGAACTGTGAACGTCATACAGGACCGGGAGTACAATCGTGTAGCGGGGGAACCGTCTTTGTGCTGACCCGTCGGGCATCTATCGGCCTCCAGCTTCCGCAAGGAGGGTTGTGGTGAGACGAGAATCAGGGGGCAGCAGGGGCTCCTTGAATGTGAAACCGGGTAGGCAAGGGACCCGAAGGACGAAACGGCCCGTCTGGCCTCCTCGAGAGTCGGCACCTGTCCCCTTGGGCTACCGCAGGGCCGACAAAATCGTGGAGAGGCTACCCAAGACGTTCCTGCGTGTCAACTGGAAAGCCCGGCATTGTCAGGAAGCCTCATCGGTCGGCCCCGCCACGAGATCGTCCATAAGACTTTTTGGAGTCTGCCCTTCTTGCAGCCCCGCTTTTGAGTTTCGGATTGACCGGCGGAATATTTCCCGGCTACTCTGTGCCACGCTTTCTTGGAAAGCGATCGGACATCTCCTTCTATGGCGGATTCGGTGGCCCCAAGATTAAGACTCGCTTAGGAACCACCGAACTCCCGACCACCCGCACTCCCGAACGCTTTTCGGCGCTAGCGATGTTTCCCCACGCCGATCCGGGGGCAGAGGGAGTACACGGGGCAGGTGCTGCACAGGGGGGAGATGGGCTTGCACACGTTCTGGCCAAACGTGACCAGGAGGTCGTTATAGGGGATCCAGTAGCGGCGCGGCAGGACCTGGCGGAGGGCGAATTCGGTCTGTTCCGGGGTCTTGGTCTTCACGATGCCGAGACGATTGCTGATGCGGTGCACGTGGGTGTCCACGCAGATGCCGGGCTTGCCGTAGCCGACGGTGATGACGAGATTGGCCGTCTTGCGGCCCACGCCCTTCAGGGTCAGGAGCGTCTCCAGGTCGTCCGGGACCTTCCCGTTGTGCTGCTCGAGCAACGTGCGACACAGCGCCTTGATCGTCCTGGCCTTGGTGCGGTAAAACCCAGCCGGGTAGATGGCCCGGGCGATCCGGGTCTCGGGCAGACGCAGGATGGCGCGGGGTGTCCTGGCGAGGCGGAACAGCCGGGCGGACGCCTCGGCCGTGACCTCGTCCTTGGTCCGGAGGCTGATGAGGCACGAGATCAGGACCCGGAACGGATCGCGGGAGTCCTGCGCGACTGCGGAGACGGCCGTGGGGTTCCACTGCCGGCCGGTCTGCCGCAGCGTCCGGACAATCCGATCGATGCCAATGGGCGCCTGGGACATGTCCCTGATTTTTTCTGAGAGTAGAGGTGTTGGCTAGCGTCAGCGGATTATAGCACGGCAAACCAGGAGGGCAGTGACCGATGCGAATCTTCTTCGCGGGCGCAGCGCGCGGCGTGACCGGGTCGCAACACCTGTTGGAGTTCAACGGGACGCGCCTCTTGCTGGATTGCGGGCTGTACCAGGGCCGGCGCAAGGAGGCCAACGAGCGCAACCGGCACTTGCCCTTCGACCCGCGCCAAGTGGACGCCATGATCCTCTCCCACGCCCACATTGATCACTCCGGCAATATTCCGACGCTGGTGAAGCAGGGGTTCCGGGGCACCATCACCTGCACTCCGGCCACCCGTGACCTGTGCAGCGTCATGCTGAGGGACGCGGCGCACATCCAGGAGGCGGACGCCGACTTCATGAACCGGAAGCACGCGAACCAACTGGAGGAGCCGGTGGTCCCCCTCTACAACGAGGGGGACGTCCTGAAGGCGCTGAAGCAGTTCCGCAGCCTGGCCTATCACCAGCCGACGCCGCTCCTGCCGGGGGTGACTTGCACCCTCCTGGATGCGGGGCACGTCCTGGGCTCGGCCATCGTCCAGCTGGACATTGACCTCGCGCCGCACCGGTTGCGCCTGGTGTTCAGCGGGGACCTGGGCCGGCGAAACATGGCCATCCTGCGCGATCCCGAGATTCCGGAATCGCCCGAGGTCCTGATCCTGGAGACCACGTACGGTGACCGGTTGCACTCGCCCATGGCCGGGATGGAGGCGCAGCTGGCGGAGGTGATCAACCGGACGGTCGCGCGCAAGGGGAAGATCCTGGTGCCCAGCTTCTCCCTGGAGCGCACCCAGGAGTTCGTCTACGCCCTGCACCGGCTGACGCTGCGGAAGGCGATCCCACCCATCCCCATGTACGTAGACAGCCCCCTGTCGGTGCGAATCACCGAGATCTTCAAGCTGCACCCGGAGTGCTTCGATGACGAGACGCTGGCCTTCATGCGGGCAAACGGCGATCCCTTCGGGTTCGAGAACCTGACGTACCTCAGCACCGTTGAGGACTCCAAGGCCCTGAACGACCGGGAGGGGCCCATGATCATCATGGCCGCCTCGGGGATGTGCGAGGCGGGGCGCATCCTCCACCACCTGCGGAACGGCATCGAGGACGGGCGGAACACCATCCTGATCATCGGGTTCCAGGCCAAGAACACCCTGGGCCGGAAGATCGCCGACCGGGAGTCCGTGGTGCGGATCTTCGGCGTGGAGCGCTCGCTGGAGGCCGAGGTGGTTGTGATGGATGCCTTCAGCGCCCACGCGGACCGGGACGACCTGCTGGATTTCGTCAAAGGCTGCCGGTCGTCCTTGCGCAAGGTGTTCCTGGTCCACGGCGAAGAAGAGCAGATGCTGCCCCTGGGTAAGCGCCTGACGGAGATGGGGATCCCTGCCGTCCAAGCCCCGATGCTGGGGGAGTTCGCTCGGATCTGAGGCGCGCAGTCCGCGTACCGCCTCTCCCGGATTGACTTTTTCCCTCTCCCCTCATAATCTTCCTCCGGCGTCCCTACTCGTGGGGCCGCCGCCAGCGATCCGGGGACATCCCCGTTCGTCGGCACGCATCGCGTCCACCGCATCCCTGAAGATCGGAACCCGGAGACGCCGGCCCTGGTCCGGGCGCAACCCGAGGCCCGGGCCATCCCGTCTCTCATGAGAGGGGACATCGCATGGTGGAGCCATTGCACTTTCTGACCTTTGGCCCGCATCCCGACGATGCCGAGATCGGGACCGGAGCGTTCCTGTTGAAGATGAAGAACCGGGGGTACCGGACCGGCATGGTCATTCTGACCGAGGGCGAGATGGGGAACGGCACGCCCGAGGTTCGGCTCGAGGAGACGCGCCGGGCGGGGCGGGACCTCAAGCTGGACGTCATGGAGGTCATGGACCTGGGCGACACGAGCCTCGAGGACTCCCGTGCGAATCGCATCACCGTCGCGTCCGTAGTCCGGAAGTATCGGCCGCAGATCGTCCTGGCCCCCTACTACGGGATCGAGCCGGGCCGCGGCCGCGGCCATTCGGATCACATCACCTGCGGGCACCTGGTGACGCACGGGGTCAACTTCGCTCACCTGGAGAAGTTCCCGGCTGAGGGCCGCCCCCACGCGGTGAAGAAGATCCTGTACTACTTCCTCCCACCGTTCATGAAGCCGACCTTCATCGTCCCCGTCGACGAGGAATTCCCCCAGGCCATCCAGGCCCTGGCCAACCACAAGTCGCAGTTCGACCGGCCGGATCGGCCCAAGTTCTTCCCCACCCGGCTGGAGGCCACGGCGGGCTACCTGGGGGCGCAGATCGGGGCGAGGTTCGGTCAAGCCTTTTACGTCCAGGATCCCCTGAAGATCGAGGATCCGCTGCCGCTTTTCGCCTGAGACGTCGCGAGACCCGACCACGCGGGCGGGTGGCGGCGTCCGGCTGCCCGAGGCTGCTTTCCATCATGCGTCTGCAGAAACGATTGGCGCAGATCGGTGTCCTGTTCCTCGCGGTGTTCACCGCGGGTACGACGGCCTTCATGCTGGTAGAGGGTTGGTCCTTGATGGATGCCGTCTACATGACCACCATCACCCTGTCCACGGTGGGCTTCCAGGAGGTTCACCCGCTCAGC
The DNA here is from genome assembly GCA_964644725.1 of uncultured bacterium. Lineage (GTDB taxonomy): Bacteria > Methylomirabilota > Methylomirabilia > Methylomirabilales > 2-02-FULL-66-22 > 2-02-FULL-66-22. The sequence continues at coordinate 1,678 of CAZXXV010000135.1, read as the reverse complement.
ACGGGCGGCCGCCTGGTGGCCATCGCGTTGATCCTGGGCGGCACCGGGTCGCTGGCCTATGGGCTGAGCGTGGTGACCGCCTTCATCGTCGAGGGCGAACTCAAGGATATTCTGGGGAAGCGACGAATGGAAAAGGCGCTGGCACGGCTGCACGGGCACGTGATTGTCTGCGGGGCGGGCGAGACGGGGAAGCACGTCGTTGAGGAACTCCTGAAGACCCACACCCCCTGTGTGGTGATCGAGCAGAATCTGGCCCAACTCAAGCACCTGGAACGCTTTGGCTCTACGCCGGTCATCGAGGGAGATGCGACTGACGGGGAAATCCTGACTCGTGCCCGCATCGGGGTGGCCCGGGGACTGATCGCCACGCTCCCTTCGGACAAGGACAACCTGTTCGTGATCTTGACGGCGCGAGAATTGAATCCGAACATCAGGATCGTGAGTCGGCTCATCGAGGACGAGAGTCTTCCGAAGCTGCGGAAGGCGGGCGCGGATGCCGTGGTCTCCTCCAACCACATCGGCGGCCTGAGGATGGTCTCGGAGATGATTCGGCCCCGGGTGGTCTCCTTCCTGGACTCGATGCTACGGGATCCCCGCCGCGTCCTGCGGGTGGAGGAGGCCGAGGTGGTTTCCGGCTCTCCGGTGGTCGGGAAGACCTTGCGTGAGCTCGACCTCATCAACCGGGTGGGGTTGGTGGTTATCGCGAAGCGACATGGGCCCGACGGGGATTTCGAATACAACCCGAGGCCTTCCTCGCCGCTCGACGCCGGAGACTTCCTGATTGTCTGTGGCGAGCCGGGGCAGGTGGAGGCATTGCGGGAGGTGCTGGCCAAAGGGTAGGAAACCGTCAATTGGTCAATCAGTCGATCTGTCAATTGGGGGAAACAGCAACTGAGCAAAGCGGGCGTCCCTGGCTCGGGATCCGGGAGGTGGAGGAAAGCGCGTGGGCGAATTGAAAGCGTGGAAGAGGCTGACGACGCGGACGCTGCATCGGCAAGCCCACGTCGTGGTCAGGGAGGATGCGCTGGAACTGCCGGACGGGCGCGAGAAGGTCTATCCGGTCATGTCCTTGGGGGCCAGTGTCGGCATCCTGCCCTTCCTCTCCGATAATCAGGTGATTCTAGTCCGGCAATACCGCCACATCACGAAAGACTTTTCCTGGGAGATTCCGGGTGGCGGGATCCTGCCGGACGAGCCCCCCGAGGAAGCGGCGCAGCGCGAACTCCGGGAGGAGGCGGGCTACCGGGCCGGTCGCCTGCGGCGGCTGGGGGGATTCTGGCCGAACAATGCCTACCTGGACGAGATCATCCACATCTACGTGGCCGACAAGCTGGTCGCCGATCCCCTGCCGGCCGACCAGGACGAGCACCTGGAGATCCGCGCGTTTCCCTTCGACGAAGCCCTGGCCATGGCGCAGGATGATCGGATCTCCTGCGGTCTCACCAAGCTGGCGATCCTGTGGGCGGCTGTGGCACGCGGCCGCGACAGCGCGTAAGCCGCAAGGAAGGTTGTGAGACTGGGAGACCGTCGCGTTCACCCCGACGGGGATCAGTCTGCCTCTGGCGGGCAACCCCCGGCTTTAGGCCAGGGGCATGCAAAGGAGGGAGGGGACAGGGAGGCGCCATGCGCTTCGACGGCAAGGTGGCCATCGTCACGGGGTCCTCGGATGGGATCGGGA
>CAZXXV010000134.1:0-9197 GCA_964644725.1 uncultured bacterium | reverse complement strand
CGGCTGGTCGCAGACCTCGGCAGGAAGGATCCCGTTGACGATCAGCTCCTGGGATTCGATGCCCAGGCGGCGCAGCTCAACCGCCGAGCGCTCCCTCTCGAAGATCGCCGTCTGCTCCGGCTGCAGCACGAAGATGAACCGGGTGTGCCGCGGGTTTCCCAGGAGCGCGATCGCGCGGTCGTACTTCGCCTTGGATTCCTGGATGGCCTGGACCGGCCCCAGGCACGTTTGCCCCGATCCTTTGGCGCTCTCTTCGATGTGCTGGCTCCAGTCCACAGGGAGTTCCAGGAGGCGGATGGTGTGGCCGGTGGGCGCCGTATCGAAGATCACCAAGTCGAAGTCTTCGCTGTCCATGAAGTCCACGAACCGGTCAAACGAGGCCATCTCGGTCGTGCAGGGGGACCGGAACTGCTCCTCCAGGACCTTCAGGACGTCCTCAGGCATGAGGGCCCTGAACGGGCCGAGGACGCGCTCGCGATATTCCTCGGTCGCCTTGTCTGGATCAATCTCCATGGCCCAGAGGTTCGGCACACCGGTGATGGGCGTCACCTGATGCCCGATCGTCTGCTCGAACACGTCGGCCAGGTTAGAGGCGGGGTCGGTCGTGACGATCAGGGTCTTCCGCCCCGCGTCCGCCTCGGCAACCGCCGTGGCGCAGGCCATGGTGGTCTTGCCGACGCCACCCTTGCCGGAAAAGAAGAGGTACTGGGTTTCCATCAGGCAAGCTCCTTCCTTTTTAGAGACCGCATTCAGCTCTGCTCAATCCACGCCTTGAGTTCTTGATAATTCGGGTATGCCCGCTCCTTGACGACACGACCGTTGACGACCGTGAGCGGCAGGATCGGGATCCCCTGCGTCTTGAGCCGCGAGATGACTTCCGCCTGCTGCATGAACTTGGCCGGCTGCTGCCCGAGCAGGTAGCGCTCAATTCGGACCCGGCCGTTGCATTCCCTCTTCAGTTTGAGAATCGCCTCCTGGATGTCCAGCAGGGCCGGGTCAATGGTCGGCCCGCACAGCCCTGTCGGGCAGCACATGGGCGGATCAAAGATCTCGATGACCACCCTCTCCTTTGTATCGCGCATGACTTTATCACTCCTTTCCATCGTTCCTTTCCCGGATCCTGCCGCGTTACAGTCTGCCCGTCATCCGGTGCAGGCCCGACGAGCGGGGTTACGCGGCACATCTGCACGAGGATGGGACAACTGCCATTCGGTTAACAATGGAGACATCCGACCGGATCTTCGAAGCAACCTGCGCCGCGAGGGCGAGCGCCCTTTGCTCCAGCCGAGACAAGGGTACTTCTCCGGATATTTCGATCGTGGCTGGTGACCCGCCCCAGAATGGAATGTGGACGGTCGGGAGCACGATGCAGCCGACGAACGCGCGATCCGCGAGCAGCGCGTCACTAATTCGCACCTGGAGATCGACGGTCTCCTCCTCTCGCTTTCTCCGGAAATCGACCACCTTGGCCATCGCCACGAAGACCGCGATGACCACAGCCATGAGGAGAACAAACGCGAGGACCCCGCCCCCCCCGGCATCGGGTGATGGAACGCCTGCGCTGGGGAGCACCGGAGGCAACGTTGCGGGCGGGTTCGTGGTCTGTGCACTCGCCACCCGGGGGACGAATCCCAGCGGGACGCTCACGAGTTGGAGTCTCCGGGCCCACTTCATGGCATGACCTCCATTCTCTCGTCCAAAAGCCTGTCGGAGCGAGCAGTTGCTCACCATCACTGGAAAGACACCCGCCGCTCACGTTTCCGCATCTTGCCTTCCACCCGCAGGAGAGCTGCGCGGGCTCCTCATCTCTCTCCATCTTCATCGCACCGCCGGCACGAGCAGGACGGGCAGGGGGGCGTAGCGGGCGACGTTGTTCGCCACGCCCCCGAGGAACAGCTCCTTCACGGCTCCGCGCCCATTGCTCCCCATCAAGATGAGCGTGAAGTCGTTCGCGCCCGCCCGATCGAGGATGACCGCGCTCGGATGCCCGTACGGGATGTCCACATGAGCGCGCGCCGCGCCATCCTGTTCCAAGCGCGCCTTGACCCCCTCGAGTCGGCGGGTATCGATCTCGTTGAACTCATCCAGCTTGTGCTTCAGGTGTCGCTCGATCTTCGTCTGATCCTGCACGTGCAGGAGGGTCACCTCGGAGCGCGTTTCGCGCACGATGTACTCCAGGCACGCCAGCGCCCGCTCGGCGGTATCGGAGAAGTCCGTGGGGAACAGGATGTGCCTGAACAGCCCCGCACACAGGGCTCGGCAGCGGGCCCCGTCGGTGGCACCCTCCGCCACCTCGATCCGGATCAGCAGCACGGGGATCGCCGCCGTGCGGATCACGGAATACGCCGTCGAGCCGAGCAGGACGTCGGCGATGAGCGATGCCCCGAGCGAGCCGACGACGATGAGGTCGGCCCGTTGCTCCAGAGCAAGCCGGTTGATCTCGACGAAGGGAATGCCGACCGGTGTCTCGACCTTGACCCGCAGGCCGGCCGCTTCCAGGATCTTCCGTTGCGCCTCCAAGCGGGGCAGCAAGGACTTCCTGAGCTGCTCGGACAGCCCGCCAACGTCGCGGACGTGAAAGACGTGCACCAAGGTGGCCTGTCGCGCCCCAGCGCGGACGAGGTCCTTGGCGCAATCCAACATATGGTCTGTGGCTTCCGATCCGTCGCTAGCGATGAGAACCCGTGACAACATGGGCAACCTCCTTTGTCTCGGCCGACAGGTCGAACCAGTGCCGCGTCCGGTTGCACACGGCACAGACCGAGAGCATGACCGGCACCTCGATCAGCACGCCCACGACTGTGGCCAGGGCGGCCCCGGAGCCCGGACCGAAGAGGGCGATAGCCGTTGCCACGGCCAGCTCGAAAAAGTTGCTCGCGCCGATCAGCGCGCCGGGTGCGGCGACGGCATACTCGACCTTGAAGAGGCGCATCAAGCCATACGTCAGCGACGCGTTGAAATACACCTGGATGAGAATGGGGATGGCGATCAGGATCACATGGAGGTACTTCTGGGTGATGTTGTCGGCCTGGAACGCAAAGATCAGGACGAGGGTGGCCAGCAGGGCCAGCATGCTCACGGGCGCGAACCGCGGGAGCAGGGTCTGCTCGAACCAGATCGCCCCTCGGCGCCGGATGAAGTAGTGGCGCAGGAGCACGCCCGCCGTCAGGGGGATCACGATGAAGATGATCACGGAATACAGCAGGACGTGGAAGGGGACATCCAAGGAGGATGCCCCGCTTACCAAGAAGCGCACGATGGGCGCAAACAGCACCAGCATGAGCAGATCGTTCACCGACACCTGCACGAGGGTATAGGCCGGATCACCGTCCGTCAGGTAGCTCCAGACGAAGACCATGGCGGTGCACGGCGCGGCCGCCAGGATGATGCTGCCGGCGATGTACTGGGACGCCTCCTCCGGCGAGATCCAGGCGCCGAACACATACCGGAAGAACAGGTAGGCGATCAGCGCCATGGAGAATGGCTTGACGAGCCAATTCACAAACAGCGTGACCAGCAGACCCCGAGGCCGCTTTCCCACGTCCCGGATGGCCGCGAAATCCACTTTCATCATCATCGGGGTGATCATCAGCCAAATCAGCACCGCGATAGGGACGTTGATCTGACTCCCCTCCCCGAACTCCAGACGTCGCATCGCGTCGATGAATCCGGGCATCACCTTGCCCAGGAACACCCCGACCAGCATGCAGAGGCCAACCCAGATGCTCAGGTAGCGCTCGAAGACATTCAGCCGCTTCTCTGTCGCAGGGGAACCCGTCGAATCCGCCATGTCCTATGAACTCCTTTCCAGATAGTCGTTCCTTGCTGGGTGGTGCTCGCCTGCGTTGCCACGGCATAACCCACGCGGCCGCGAGACGACCCCACGCGGAGTGCCAGCGGTTGCCCTGGCACGGTCCAATGTCAAATCATCTCACCCGGTTACCACACGAGACGAGCGATTGCAGCCAGGGGGCTTGGCGGAGCCCCTCTCTCCTCGAGCGGTCTGCGCCGTCGGCATCGTTCCCACGACGCACTGGCCGGACCGTCGGAGGCGAAGCCGCTTGGCGAGGCGCGCATCATCCTGGGCCACTTCCGGAAGGCCCTCCAATTCCCGATGAAGAAGCTCAAGGATTCGTTGGGCGAGATGGGTCTTCCCCACCACACCCCCGAGGCGGTAGTTCATCCACCGGCCACTCCGGCGAGCTTCTACGAGTCCGGCCGCTCTGAGCGCTTGCAGGTGGCGCGAGACGGCGTACTGGGGGAGTCGCAGGGCGTCAACCAACTCACATACGCATAATTCCTGCCCCTGTAACAGTCTCAGCACTCGAAGCTTCGTCGAGTCCCCCAGCACCGCCAGGAACTGCGCCGTCTTCTCCAGTGGCATTTGGTCTTGATTCATATGCGTCATGTCGCATATATTACCCGCACGCCTCCACCCTGTCAACACCACATTGCATGACCCGGGTCGAAAGGTGAGGCATCGTTCGAACAATCTGACCTTGCCGGGCGGCGCCTGGCCGAACCCATAGGCGTTTCTGCGGGTTGACGTATGCTCTCCACATATTCGTCCCACATCATTCAGCAGAGCTGGCAAGGAGGAAATCATGCAAAGTCCGGCGAGACGTGGTAGGCAGAGAATCCTCTCCTCCCGATCTCGGGTGGCGAATTGTTCACAGTCAAAGACATTTTCCTTTTCGTGGCTTTTCTGTTTCCGCGGACGCCGAGACCGTGATACAAGAGCACGGTAGACAAGAACAAAGTAGGGTTCGAAAGGAAGGGCTCTCCGATCCGTCCCGTCCCATGGGGAGGGGGTGGACTCGACGGTTTCGGGAGTAATCCTGGAGCCTGTCCGATCCTCCGCGGCACGGCGGGGGTGAGTTGGCAAAGGAGACCCGTCCCTGATAAGGGGACCGGTTTCCTTTTTGTTTTTCGGAGCGCGCCGCCCGCCCGGCGGCAAACAGACCGTGGGACGTCGCCACGTCTCGCACAGGAGGAGGGGTTCGATGCTGCGATCAGCTCCGACGCGGACGGCAGAGCTCCAGGCCATGCTGGAGGACATCCAGCAAGCCCTCAAGAAGCCGTTGAACCAGCGCGGCTGGATCATGGTGATCAACACCAAGAAATGCTCGGGGTGCCATTCCTGCGCCGTTGCCTGCATGGCGGAGAATATGTCGCCTCCGGGCGTGACCTACCGATGCGTTCCCGAGGTGGAGGTCGGGGAGTACCCCCAGGTCTCCCGAATCTTCATGCCCACAAACTGCATGCAGTGCGACAATCCGCCCTGCGCCAAGGCGGCCAATGCCATCAGCCCCGGGGCCATCAGCAAGCGGCCGGACGGGATCGTGACTATCGCCTACGACAAGTTTCGGGACAAGAAGGCCTTTGACGCCGCGGCCAAGGCTTGCCCATACAAGGCCCTCTACTGGGACGATGGCTCGTTCTTCACGAAGGGCCTGCCGGTCTTCGAGCCCTACGAGCAGCAGGCGAGCTTCGAGTACGGCGCGCGGCTGAAGCGGACCGAGGGGAAGGCTCCGGCGGGCAGCGGCCGCAAGTGCCACTTCTGCCTGCACCGATTGAACGCCGGGATGCTCCCGGCCTGCGTCACGACCTGCCCCTGCGGAGCTATGTACTTCGGCGACAAAAACAACTCGAAGGGGCTCGCCATGCAGCTCCTTGCGTTCAACAGCGGCATCCGTCTGAAGGTGAGCCAGGGGACGCAGCCGCGGGTCTATTACCTCACCTCGGAGACGGGAACCGCCGACAACCTGAAGGCCTGCCTGGCCTGCCACGGCGCCTAACGGAAGGGGGTGACGAACCATGGCAAAGCGAGCGAACGAGCAGCATGCCGTCCCGACGGAGGGCTGCGCCCTCACCCGCCGAGGCTTCCTGAAGGGATCGGCCATCCTGGGCGGTTCCGCCGTCCTGGCGGAGCGGATGCAGTGGATACAGGGCCTGGTCACCCGGGCCGAATCCGGCGCCCTGGCCGCCGGCGAGGAGTACCTGCTGTCCAAGCCCGAGAACATCCTGTACAGCGTCTGCCTTCAGTGCAACACCGGCTGCGCCATCAAGGCCAAGATTCTGGATGGCGTGGTCGTGAAGATCGACGGGAGCCCCTATAGCCCTTGGTCACTGGCTCCCCACCTCCCCTACGCCACCTCGCCGGTCGAGACAGCCAAGCTGGACGCCCCGCTCTGCCTCAAGGGGCAGGCTGGAATCCAGCACGCCTATGACCCGTATCGGATCGTCCGCGTGCTGAAGCGGGCCGGCAAGCGCGGCGAGAACAAATGGACCAGCATCCCCTTCGAGCAGGCGGTAAGCGAGATCGTCGAGGGCGGCCTCCTATTCAAAGAAGTCCCTGGCGAGGAGAACCGGAGGGTCGAGGGGCTCCGCCAACTCTACGCCCTGCGCGATCCGAAGGTCGCCCAGGCCATGGCCGCCGACATGGAAGCCATCCGCGCCAAGAAGATGACGGTGGCCGAGTTCAAGACCAAGCACGCCGCGAACCTGGACAAGCTGATCGACCCCGACCATCCGGACTTCGGACCCAAGAACAACCAGATGACCTTCGTCTGGGGCCGCCTGAAGGCCGGGCGCGGCGACCTGATCGGCCGGTTTACCCGCGACGCCTTCGGCTCCACCAACGCCCACGGCCACACCACAGTCTGCCAGGGCTCCCTCTACTTCACCTGCAAGGCCATGGCCGACCAGTTCGTCGAAGGGAAGTTCACCGGCGGGCCGAAGTTCTACTGGCAAGCAGACGCCCAGAACTCCGAGTTCATCATCTTCGTGGGCGCCTCACCACTGGAAGGGAACTACGGCCCCACGCACCGGTCCAAGGCCCTCACCGAGGGGATCACCGACGGCCGCCTGAAGTTCGCCGTGGTGGACCCGCGCCATTCCAAGACCGCCAGCAAGGCCTGGAAGTGGGTCCCGGTCAAGCCGGGAACCGACGGCGCTCTGGCCTTGGGGATGATGCGCTGGATCATGGAGAATGGGCATTACAACGGCGCATATCTCAAGAACGCCAACGCGGGGGCGGCCAAGGCGGACAAGGAGCCGACCTGGACCAATGCCGCGTGGCTGGTAAAGCTCAACGCCGACGGCACGCCCGGCGCCTTCTTGCGCGGCTCCGACATCGGCCTCCCGAAAGAGCAGCGGAAGGCATCCGGCGACAAGACCTGGGAGTTCGACCCGTTCCTGGTTTGGAAGGACGGCAAGGCCGTGCCGTTCGACCCCAACGACGACAAGAATGCCGTCGAGGGCGACCTCCTCGCCACGCCCACAGTGAACAACCTCAAGGCCAAGACATCCTTCATGGTCCTCTACGACTCCGCCGCCACGCGCTCCATCGCCGAGTGGGCGGGGATCTGCGGCATCGATGCCCAGGACATCGTGGACCTGTCCCGCGAGTTCGTCAGCCACGGGCGCAAAGCCGTTGCCGACGTCCACCGGGGCGCCGCCCAGCACACCAACGGCTTCTACAACGTCCTGGCCTGGATGACGCTGAACCTGATCAATGGGAACCACGACTACAAGGGCGGATTGATCAAGGCCACGACCTTCTCCATCACCGGCGGAGCCTTCGACTTCGGCAAGATGGTGCCGGGTAAGGCCAATCCGTTCGGGATCAGCATCATCCGCCACGAGACCACCTACGAGGAGTCCACGATCTTCCAGGGCTATCCGGCGAAGCGGGCCTGGTACCCCTTCTCGAGCGACATCTACGAAGAGATCATCCCCTCCATGGGGGACATGTACCCGTACCAAGTCAAGGCCATGTTCCTCTACATGGGAAGTCCGGGGTATTCCCTACCCGCCGGTCACACGAACATCGAGGTCCTGTCCGATCCCACGAAGATTCCTCTGGTGGTGATCAACGACATCACGGTGGGAACGACGTCGGTCTATGCCGACTACATCTTCCCGGACATCACCTTCCTCGAGCGCTGGGAGTTCCAGGGATCACACCCCTCCATCGCCCCCGAGGTGCAGCCGATTCGCCAACCGGTCATGGCCCCCCTCACCGAGACGGTGAAGGTGTTCGGTGAAGAGCAGCCGATCAGCCTGGAGAGCATGCTCCTGGGCGTCGCCGAGAAGCTGGGCTTGCCGGGCTTCGGCCCGAACGGCTTCGGCCCGGGGATGGACTTCAAGCGGGACGAGGACATGTACCTCCGGATGGTCGCCAACGTCGCGGCGGCCCGCGGCGGGGTGCCAGATGCCAGCGAGGCCGAGGTGAAGCTCTTCCTCGAGTCGAGGCGACACCTGTCCAAGGCCATGTTCGATGCGGCCCGCTGGGAGAAGGTGAGTGACAAGTCCTGGAAGAAGGTCGTCTACGTGCTGAACCGCGGCGGCCGGTTCCAGGACTACGACAAAGCGTACGCGGGCGACATGGCTGCCAACAAGTACGGCAGGTTCATCAACATGTACGTCGAGAAGGTCGCCAAGGGAAAGAACCCCATCACGGGCAAGCCCTTCGCGGGGATCGCGACCCACCTCCCCATCCTGGACGCCCAGGGCCGCGAGATCAGCAAGCTGGACGAGGCCAAGGGCTACGACCTGAACCTCATCACGTACCGCGAGATCGCTCACACCAAGAGCCGGACCATCACCAACTACTGGCTCCTCCAGGTCAGCCCAGAGAACCACGTTCTCATCAATGCGGCCGACGCCCAGCGGCTCGGGATCAAGGATGGGGACGCAGTTCGGGTGACCTCGGCCACGAATCCCGACGGGGTGTGGGACCTCAAGGCCCTCGGGAAGAAGCCGATCGTCGGGAAAGCCAAGGTCATTCAGGGCATCCGGCCGGGCGTGGTATCCTTCTCGCTCGGTTTCGGACACTGGGCCACTGGAGCGCATGATCTCACGATTGACGGCAAGCTCATCAAGGGGGACCCGCGTCGCGGGACCGGGATCCACGCCAACGCCGCCATGCGAGTTGACGACTACTTCAAGAACACCTGCATGGTGGATCTGGTAGGCGGCAGCGTGTCGTTCTACGACACCCGCGTCCGCCTCGTGAAGGTGTGATCGTTCGAGTCTACAAACGGGGGCGAGCGGGCCGGCTCGCCCCCGTTCTTGCTTTCTGGGGCGCATGCCCTCTCCTCGCGGGAATACACCCCTCCTGTGATCAGGACCTGTCCACAAGCCGTCTTGCGTTTCAGAGAAACCTCTGAGAATATCTGGGCGCGTGGATTCGC
>CAZXXV010000133.1:5524-9206 GCA_964644725.1 uncultured bacterium | reverse complement strand
ACGATGGCGACAGCGGGTGAACGAGTGGCGATAGTCCATGCATTGGCGGAGGACCAGTTGATCGAGATCGTCCGTCAGGCCGAGGCGGGCTATCCGGAGGAGATCTGCGGGATTGTCATTGGGGAACGCGGGGTACCGAAGACGTACCGTGTGCGCCAGGTGAGGAACATCGCCAACCAGGAGCGGCAGCAGGACACCATGGGGGTCGAACGTGATGCCCGGACGGCCTACCGGATGGATGACCGCGAGGTGCTGCGCGTCCACCGCGAGGCGGATGAGGCCGGGTGGGACGTCGTGACGTTCTATCACTCCCATCCGGATCACGATGCCTATTTCTCCGCCATGGATCGTCACCGGGCCCTCTTACCCACTGGGGAACCGCTTTGGCCCGGTGCCAACTATTTGGTCGTCTCGGTCCGGGGAGGCCGAGCGCGCGACGCCCGATACTACGCATGGGATGATGCGCGGAAGGACTTCGTGGAGGCGGCGGCGAGCTTGCCCGTTCTTGGCCCCTGACCCGGCGGAATGAGCGACGCGACCGACCAAAGGATTTGTGACAAGCAGGCACACGCAGGGCGCACGGGATGAGCTGTGTCCTGCCGGTCCCGTGAGAAACGGGCTTTGCATCGGCAGCTTTTTGGGGTATGGTTCCCCGGTGAGTTCATCGGGTGGCGAGGTTGGCCTGGCCGGAGGAGGGGGCGGGTGAAGACGCAGGACGCTTTGAGCTTGCTGATCGCGCTGGAAGAACGCGTGGCCCGCATCTACTTCCACTTCTTCCGGACCTTCCGGGACGACCGGGAAGTGGCACGCTGCTGGTGGGACATGGCCCGCGACGAATACGGTCACGTGGGCATTCTCAAGATGGTACGCGATTTGGTTTCTTCCGACGCCGAGGCGGGTCAGATCGGGGCCAGGCTCTGGTCGCTGGTGGACGTCGTCGAGCGCTGCGAGCAGGAGGCCGCCGCCACAGATTCGCTGGGCCGGGCCTTGGAGTTGGCCATCCAGCTCGAGTCGTCGGAGTTGGACGCCTTGGGACATCGGATCGTCCAGTCTCTGCGTTCCGAATTGCCGGAGGGGGCGGCGCGTCCGTTCGCCGCGGCGGAGACCCACTGCCAGCGGCTGGCAGAGGCGGCCGGGAAGGTCCCGGATCTGACGTTGAGGCAACGCCTGGAGACGATGCTTGGGGGCGCCAGGGGGCGCTGAGCGAGGTGGCCCATGGGTAAGCGACGGGTGCATCTGACCTTCCAGGGGCAGCTCGCCGACGAACCAGCCATCTGGACGATGAGCCAGGAGTTCAATCTGGTGTTCAACATCCGCCAGGCGGATCTGGAGGATGGCCTCGGCTGGATCATGCTGGAGCTGGAGGGCGATGACGAGAACCTGGCGGATGGCCTGCGCTGGCTGGAGGAGCGGGGCGTCATCGTCGCCCCCATCGAGCAGGACGTGATGGCCGGGTAATACCCCGGGCCGTACGCGGCTCGCGATCAGGCTTCCCTCCCGTGCTTTTTGCTTGACACCTCCAGTGTGCTCTGCTTAAATCCGCCGCGACGCTGACTCATCCAGAGTGGCTGAGGGACTGGCCCTGCGAAGCCACGGCAACCCCGCGTGAGGCGGGGTGCCAACTCCTGCCCCGCCCATGCGGGGAGAGATGAGAAGGCGGCTGACGGAAATCCGTGAGCCCCTTCTCGCATGACTGAGAAGGGGCTTCTTGTTTCCCCGGAGAGCGCCGGTGGCTACGCTACGAGTGATGCTGATCTTTCCGCCGGACCTGGTGCGCGAGCCGGTGATTTACACCGTGGCCAAGACCTACCATCTGGTGCCGAACATTCGCAAGGCCCGGGTGACGGAGGATTCTGGAGAGGCCACGCTGGATTTCACCGGGGCGGAAGACGACCTGAAGCGTGGGATCGAGCACCTGACCCGGCTGGGCGTGAAGGTGAAGCCAGTGGGAGGACCCCGGGCCTCGGGCTGAAGAACAGAGCAATGGGGATCACGGAACGCGAAATTACGTCGTGACCTGCAACCATGGCGTCTCGCCGGAGGCAATAGGCTGATGGGATATGTGAAAGGACTGAAGTGCCGGGAGTGCGCACGACCGTACCCGGCCAAGCCGCTCCACGTCTGCGAGTTCTGTTTCGGCCCACTGGAGGTGGATTACGACTACGCCGCCATCGGCCGCGCGCTGGATCACCGCAGCATTGAGGCGGGGCCGCCGAACATCTGGCGCTACCGGGCGCTGCTCCCCGTAGATGGTGAGCCGACGGTCGGCCGGTACTGCGGCTTCACGCCGCTGGTCCGGGCCCGGAACTTGGGGAAGGCGCTGGGGCTCACCCAGCTGTACGTCAAAAACGACACCGTCAACCACCCAACGCTGTCCTTCAAGGATCGCGTGGTGGCCGTGGCGGTGATCAAGGCGCTGGAGTTTGGGTTCTCTGTGGTGGCCTGCGCGTCCACGGGGAACCTGGCAAACTCCGTGGCGGCCCACGCGGCGGAGGGCGGGCTCACCAGCTTTGTCTTCATCCCCGCGGACCTGGAGCAGGGCAAGGTACTGGGCACCTCGATCTATGCACCCAACGTGGTGGCGGTGGACGGCACGTACGACGAGGTGAACCGGCTGTGTAGCGAGGTGGCCGACAAGTACGGCTGGGCCTTCGTCAACATCAACATCCGCCCGTATTATGCCGAGGGCTCCAAGACGTTCGGCTACGAGATCGCCGAGCAGTTGGGGTGGCGCGCGCCCGATCACATCATCGTGCCGGCCGCCGGAGGATCCCTCATCACGAAGGTGTGGAAGGGATTGAAAGAGTTCTACAACCTTGGGCTCCTGCCGGCCGTGCCCACCCGGATGCACGTTGCCCAGGCGGCGGGATGCGGCCCGATCGTGAATTCGGTCAAGGCCGGGAGCGAGATCATCCGCCCGGTGAAGCAGCCGCGGACGATCGCCAAGTCGCTGGCCATCGGCAACCCCGCCGACGGCTACTACGCCTTCAAGGTGGTCAAGGGCAGCGGCGGGACCGGAGAACATGCCACCGACGAGGAGATCGTCGAGGCCATGAAACTCCTGGCCGCCACGGAGGGGATCTTCGCCGAGACGGCGGGCGGTGTCACCGTTGCCGCAACGAGGAAGTTGGTGGAGCAGGGGGTGATCGGCCGGGACGAAGTCACGGTGATCTCGGTGACCGGCAACGGGTTGAAGACGCAAGAGGCCGTGGCGGGCGCCCTGCGGGTCCCGACCCACATCAAGCCAACGCTCACGTCGTTTGACGCGGCGCTGGCCCAAAATCCGCCAATTGCTGGCGGAAGCGGGCCGTTGCGGGATTCCTGATAAAGAGCAGTCAGCATGAGGAGCAGTCAGCATTCAGCGGCTGATGGCTGATAGCTGAGAGCTGATAGCTGAGGGCTAAGAGGCTGAGACCTGAGATACTCCAACCAGAGGGGGCATACGAACCATGAGCGTACTCGTGCGGATTCCCACCCCGCTTCGGGCGGTGACGAAGGGACAGGGCGAGCTGAAGGCCGAGGCGACGACTATCCAGGAGCTGATTGACCGGCTGGACCAGGAATACACAGGGATCAAGGCTCGCCTCTGCGAGGAAGACGGGAATATCCGTCGCTTCATCAATGTCTATGTGAACGAGGAAGATATTCGCTTCCTGCAGGGGCCGGCGACGCCCCTGAAGGC
>CAZXXV010000133.1:0-5424 GCA_964644725.1 uncultured bacterium | reverse complement strand
CCCGCCATCGCGGGCGGACGCTAGGCCCCAGCCCGTGGCCCGCCCTCGCTGATGGCGACGCGATGAGGTCTGAATAGTCGGCCCGATCGGATTGGTTCCCGGAAAACCTCGCCAGTCCTCCCGGAGACTCTCCATGACCTCGAAGGTTCTCCCAGAGGTCAGGACGTGGGCGATGGTGGTCGTGGCGACCATCGTTCTCGCGGGGTGCGCTTGGAATATCGGTCAGATCTCGCTTCAGGTCCCAACTCCTTCTCCCTTTCCTGGCCCACCGGGAAGCCCGCGAGTCGGCGTGCGCCCCCTGCGCGACGTGCGGGAGCTTGCGCTCTTGAAATCGCGAGAGGGGTGGTTCCTGGAGTACCTTCCTGAGGAGGCGCTAGAGCCCAGCCCCAGCCAGGTGGTCACCCAGGCCCTCATCGAACGGCTCCGCGCCTCCGGTCGCTTCGAGCAGGTGATCCGCCTGGCACCGGACGAGGAAGGAGCAGAACCGCTCAATCCGCCCCGCAATCCGGTTCCTGCCGAGTTAATCCTGGAGGGAGATCTTCAAACCTTCTGCGTGGAACGGAGCACCGTCAGCAGCCTGTTCCTTTCAATGCTGGCGGCGCCCCTCGGCGTACCCCTGGCCGCTTTCAGCGGATTGAGGTTTCTGCCCACCCCAGCCACCCCGTTCCTCCCCGTGAAATACCACGCCAACCTGACGATGAGGATGGGTCCGTGACAATCCGTCTGCAGGTTCATGTCGCGTGGTGATGTGCTAGGATGTGAGCATGTGGGTGGGATATCTTCGAAGGACTTGACGACCCAGCGCCCGTTCTGCGATTGTTTTTCCCGCCCAGCCTTTCCGGTGTTGCTGGGCGGGGGCGTATCCACGTCTCCAGGGGCTGATGGGCGTTGCGGCCCGTCTCTGGAATAGCCCGTCTGTCTTGATCCTGTCGAGCGGCATCTTCTCCTCGGGCTCCACCGTGGTGGACAGGAGGACGAGCCTTGGTTGACTTTCTGAGGTGGATCAGCGATTGGACCGATCGGCTGGCGAGGGTTCTGCTGGTTCCGATCGGCATTGCCTTCATCGCCATCGTATTCCTGGGGGTTCTCACCCGCTATGTATTCCGCGCTCCGATTATCACCTCGGTCGAGCTGGCTCGGATCGGCTTCGTCTGGTGTGCCTTCTTAGGGGCGGCTGTGTGTCTGAAGAACGAGAAGCACACCCAGTTCCTGTTTCTGCTGGATAGGCTGCGCTGTCTCGCCAAGGGAGTGGTCAAGGTCACGATTGCCCTACTCTCCGTCTCTTTCTTCTCCTTCGTCACCGCCAAGGGTATCCAGATGGCTTGGGCCGTGCGGGATACGTATTTCCCTGCCCTCGGTTGGTCCCAGGTCTGGTTGTACTTGCCGGTGCCGGTTTGTTGCGCCTTCATGCTCGTTCACTCCGCCGCCTTTCTGGCGCGAGACATCCAGGGTGTGATTCGCGCCAGGGGTGAAGGGCTCATCCCGTGATCACCCCCTTGCTGATTTTCTTCGTGGTCTTGGCGGTTCTCGGCGTGCCCATCGCCGTAGGAATGGGAATCGCGGTCATTGTGACCATGGCCCTGTTTACACCCTTCCCCGTTTTGGGGATGGTGCAGCGGATGGTCACAGGAATTGACTCGTTCGTGCTGATTTCCATTCCCTTCTTCATGCTCACGGGTCGCCTCATGAACGCAGGCGGCATCACGAATGATCTCTTTCGGTTTGCCCGGAGCCTGGTCGGTCCTATTCGAGGTGGGATGGCTCACGCCAATGTCATCGCCAATATGATCCTGGCCGGGATGTCGGGGTCGGCCGTGGCGGATGCCGGCGGAATGGGAGTCGTGGTCATCAAGGCGATGAGCGATCAGGGATACCGAAGGGACCTCGCCGGGGCCATCACGGTCGCCGCCTCGACCATCGGGCCGATCATCCCGCCAAGCATCCCCATGGTCATTTACGGGGCTATGGCCGAGGTGTCAGTCGGCAGGCTGTTCCTGGGGGGCTTCGTCCCGGGTGTGCTGATGGGCCTGGGATTGATGGTTTTGATCTACATGGTCAGCGTCCGGGAGAACATGCCCAAGGACAGGCGCTGCAGCCTGTGGGAGATGTGGGAGGCATTTTGGTCGGCCTTTCTTTCGTTGCTGACCCCGGTGATCCTCGTCGGGGGCATCCTGAGCGGCATATTCACCCCCACCGAGGCCTCGGCTGTCGCCGCCGTGTACGCCTTCGCGCTGTGCTTCTTCATCTACAAGACCATTACTCTTAAGGATATTCCATCCATCATCGTTGATACGTTTGTGACGACGGCCGTGGTGACCTTCATCATCTCGGCCACCTCCGGCTTCTCGTACCTCCTGATCATCGCGAAGGTCGGCAATCTCCTCGTCGAACAGGCGTTAGCCCTGACGAGGGATCCCCGGATCATCCTGCTCATTGTCAACATCGTTCTCCTGATCCTGGGTTGCCTCATGGAGGCCGGCGTCTTATTGATCCTCCTGACGCCGATCTTGGTCCCGATGATGAAGATGCTGGGCGTTGACTTGGTCCACTTCGGCGTCGTGATGGTCCTGAACCTGATGATCGGGGTGGCCACGCCGCCGGTGGGGATGTGCCTCTTCGTGGTCAGTGAGGCCAACAACATCAAGCTGGAACGACTGATGCGGGAAGTGATACCATGGGTCATGCCGCTGATCATCGTTCTGTTCCTCATTACCTACTGGCCGGGCCTGGTGCTTACGGTTCCCAACTGGTTGATGCCGGGCAAATAGGAGAGGCGAGAGCGGTGAAAGTCGGCACCAGATCCTTCCGGCGGATGCGGAGGAATCGCCGGTTGGAAATGAAGGGGGGTGGTTATGCTAAACGGGAGGGTGCGTTCTTCGGATGCAGGGCAAGGGATCGAAGGGAATCGAGGCATGTGGGTGCGGAAGGATCTAGCTGAAATGGAGGTGCTTCCCATGAAACATGTGAGAACAGTCATCGTGGGGGTCCTGGCTGCGATTTGTCTGCTGTCTTTCGTGTCGGTGTCGGCTGCGCAAACCTACACGATTAAAATCGGCATCGGGCACCCGCCGGGCCATTCGTTTGTCGTGGCCTCGGAGAAATTCAAGGAGCTGGTGGACAAGCGATCCAATGGCCGCATCAAGGTCGAGATCTATCCGAGCAGCCAACTGGGCGGGGAGCGGGAGATGCAGGAGATGGTCTCCCTGGGCACCTTGGAGATGAGCGTCACCGGAATCGCGGTGGTGTATGAGCCGCTGTTCGCCCTGCTGGAGGCGCCGTTTCTGTATCGCGACCGGGACCACATCAAGAAAGTGATGGCGAGCCCGGTGGTCGCGGATCTCGGCGAGGCCTTGATCAAGAAAGGTCTGCGCATGGTGGGGTTCTACGAGAACGGCTTCCGGAATATCACCAACAGCAAGCGCCCCATCAATTCTCCGGACGATGTCAAGGGGTTGAAGATCCGGACGCCGGAAAACCTGGCCCAAGTGGAGACCTTCAAGGCCCTGGGGGCCGTCGCAACGCCCATGGCGTACAGCGAGCTGTACAATGCCCTGGCGCAAGGCGTGGTGGACGGACAGGAGAATCCGCTCCAGAACATCTGGACCGGCAAGATGTTCGAGGTGCAGAAGCATTTGGCGATGACCGGCCATATCTACAACAGCGCCTACATGGTGGCGAACAACAAGTTCTGGACGGGCCTGCCCGCGGACCTGCGCAAGATCGCGGAGGAGTCGATGAGGGAGGCCAGCTACGGTCAATTGGACATGGTGGCCAACCTGGACAAGAAGCTCCTCGAAGATGTCAAGACCAAGGGGATGCAGGTGACCTTCCCCGATCAGGAGGCGTTCCGGAAGGCCACGGCCCCGGCCTATGATGCCTTCTACGCCAAGTTCGGTGACCGCGCTCGGAAGATCATCGAGGCGATCCGGGGCATGTAATCTGCGGGGAAGCCGCGGCCCGGCCATCGTGCCGGGCCGCGGGGCCGCAGGCGTTCGGTGACGGGGGAGATGCCGGATGAGCGCTCGCGAAGCGATCGTGGTCGTGCAAAAGGGTGACCATTCCCTCGGATATTACGATTTCCAGACGGGCGCCGAGCTGGATCGGGTAGCCATCGACCCATTTCCCCACGAGTTTGCCATCAGCCCGGACGGCCGGCTGGCGTACATGGCCCACTTCGGCGTGGCGCTGGCCGAGGACGAGGGACCCGGCGGGAATACCGTCTCGGTGGTGGACATCCAGGCCCGACGACGGGTGGGTACCATCGACTGCGGGGAGTATCGGCGCCCCCACGATGTCGTCTGTGACGCCCGCGGGTCGCTCTACATCCTGAGTGAGGGAACGGGCAACCTGCTGGTCGTCAACGATCCCCGCTCCGGCCGGTTCGATCACGTGATCCCGACGCGCGGTCGGGGCTCGCACATGGTCTCCGTCACCCGGGACGGCTCGCTGGCGTTTTGCAGCAACATGGAGTCGAATACGGTCACCGCGGTGTTTCCGAAGGACCCGCGGCGCCCGGGTGTGGTCCTGCCGGCAGGAAAGCACCCGGAGGGCTCGGTGTTCGATGAGGCGGAGGAGCGGCTCTTCGTCGTCAACCGCGAGAGCGAGGAGATCAGCATCATCGACGTCAAGCGGCTTTCCGTCCGGGGATCATTCCGCACGCCGCCCGGGCCGGTGCGGATCTGCCGAGATCCGCGCGTGGGATTGCTGGTGGCCCTGTATCACGGATGCGGCTTGGCCATTATCGACCCGGACGAGACCAGCCGCCAGCGAGTAGTCTCCTTGTCGAACAAGGCCATCTCTGTGGGATATCATCCTGCGAGCCAGACCGCTCTGCTTAGCACGCACTCTCATGAGGTGTGTCTCGTAGACGTTGCAGCCGAAAAATTCGTGCGTTCGGTCCCAACGCGCAGCGACCCGGATCCCGTGGCGGTGGTGTCGCTCGACCACTGAGACTCGGTGGAAAGCCGAGTGAGATTCTCGTGCGCCCGAGAGCTGGTTCTATCTGCGGCACAATAAGCCAGCCACCTTGGTGGCAGTGGCTGGCTTTCTGATTAGCGGCCGGGCATTTCGTTCAGCGTCGCGGCCGATGCGGGCGTGGATTTGGTCCTTCGCGGGGGCAAACTCATTTGAGGGCCAGCGGGTCTCCGCTCCGTCGCCGATCCGGAGCATCCCAGCCAGTGTCCTTTCCTGCCGCTCTCGTGGGATCCCGCCGATCCAGGACCACCTGGATGTCTTGTCGATCCTTCAGAATCTCGAGAAGCTCATCGTACAGCCGAGCCCAACTCCGGCTCACGACCAGCACCGGTTTCCGGTATGCCGTGAGGCGTTCGGCACAGGCTGTACAGATGGTCCTCGTGACCTCTGGATCGCCCAGAGGCTCTTCCTCACCAAGACCCGCCCCGCACCACGCACAGATTCGCCGCA